>CAHJXG010000202.1 GCA_903644035.1 Rhodospirillales bacterium | reverse complement strand
GCCGCTGGCCCCATTGGATGGGCGCGGCTGGATCACGCCCTGGCCCCGCCCCGCCCGGCTGCTGCCGCGGCCGGAGCCGGTGGAGGCGATGGGCCTGCTGCCTGACCACCCGCCGCGATGGTTCACCTGGCGCCGGGTGCGGCACGTCGTCGTGCGCGCCGACGGGCCGGAACGCATCACCGGCGAATGGTGGCGCCGGTCCAGCGAGCGCGCCGCGGTGCGGGACTACTGGGTCGTCGAGGACGAGGACGGGCGCCGCTTCTGGCTGTTCCGCCGGGGCGATGGCCGCGATCCCGCGACCGGCGGCCTGTCCTGGTTCCTGCACGGCTTCTTCTGAGGAAAAATTTATTGAGCCTCGTGCCGAGCGCCCCTGGTCCTGCCTATGCCGAGCTGCAGGTCACCACGAACTACTCCTTCCTGCGCGGCGCGAGCCACGTCGAGGAGCTGCTCGTGGCGGCCCGGGCGCTCGGCTTGCCGGCCATCGCCGTCACCGACCACAACACCCTGGCCGGCATCGCCCGGGCCCATGCGCGGGCCGAGGAAGTCGGGATCAGGCTGATCGTCGGCTGCCGGCTCGACCTGACCGACAGCCTTCCGGTGCTGGTGTATCCGACCGACCGCGCCGCCTATGCGCGGCTGTGCCGGCTGCTGACGGTCGGCAAGGGCCGCCCAGGCAAGCGTGGCTGCACCCTTGCCTGGGCGGACCTCGTCGCATACGGCGACGGCCTGATCGCGGTGCTGCTGCCGGACGCGGCCGACGCGGCGCTGGAGGGCGTGCTGACCCGGCTGCGACGGGAGTTCCCGGGCCGCTGCTATCTCGCGCTCAGCCTGCGCCGGCGCCCGGGAGAGGCGGTGCGGCTGCGTCAGCTTGCCGACTTGGCGCAGGCCGCGCGGGTGCCCACCGTCGCGACCGGCGACGTGCTGTTCCACGTCCCGGAGCGGCGGGTCCTGCAGGATGTCGTCACCTGCATCCGCGAGGGCTGCACCATCGACGACGCCGGGTTCCGCCGCGAGCGGTTCGCCGACCGGCACCTCAAGGGGCCAGGCGAAATGGCGCGGCTGTTCGCGCGCTACCCCGAGGCCGTGGCGCGCACGGCGGAGATCGCCGCCCGCTGCCGCTTCAGCCTGTCCGAGCTGCGCTACCAGTACCCGGACGAAAGCGAGGTTCCCGGCGAGACGCCGCAAGACGCGCTGGAACGGCTGGTGTGGGACAGCGCGCCGCGCCGCTACCCCGCCGGCCTGCCGCCCGATGTCGAGGGCCAGCTCCGGCACGAGCTGCGGCTGATCGCGGAGCTTGAGTATGCCCCCTACTTCCTGACGGTGCACAGCATCGTCCGCTTTGCCCGAAGCCGCGGCATCCTGTGCCAGGGGCGCGGCTCTGCCGCCAATTCCGCCGTGTGCTTCGTGCTGGGCATCACCTCGATTGATCCCGTGCGCAGCGGCCTCTTGTTCGAGCGGTTCGTTTCGGCGAACCGGCGCGAGCCGCCCGACATCGACGTGGACTTCGAGAGCGAGCGGCGGGAAGAGGTGATCCAGTGGGTGTACAAGCATTACGGACGCAGCCGCGCGGCGCTCTGCTGCACCGTGATGCGCTTCCGCGCCCGGGGGGCGATCCGCGATGTCGGCAAGGTGCTGGGGCTGCCGGAGGACATCACCGGGGCGCTCGCCTCGCAGGTCTGGGGCGGGGGCGGATCGGAGGACGGCGTGGGCGAAGACCACGCCGCCGAGCTGAACCTCAACACGGGCGACCGCCGGCTGCGCCTCGCCTTGGAGCTGGCGCGGGAGCTGATCGGCTTTCCGCGCCAGCTTGGCACCCATCCCGGCGGCTTCGTGCTGACGCAGGACCGGCTCGACGACCTCGTGCCGGTCGCGCCGGCGGCGATGGTCGACCGCCAGGTGATCGAGTGGGACAAGGACGACGTCGATGCCCTGAAGTGGATGAAGGTCGATGTGCTCGGCCTCGGCATGCTCGGCTGCCTGCGCCGGGCGTTTGAGATGATGGAGGAGCAGGGCGGGCCGGCCATGGTCATTGCCTCGATCCCGGCCGAGGACCCGGCGACCTACGAGATGATCCGCCGGGCCGACACGCTCGGCACCTTCCAGATCGAGAGCCGGGCGCAGATGGCGATGCTGCCGCGGCTCAAGCCTGGCAAGTTCTACGACCTGGTGGTGCAGGTGGCCATCGTCCGGCCCGGGCCGATCCAGGGCGACATGGTGCATCCTTACCTGCGCCGCCGCGAGGGCAAGGAAAAGCCTTTCTACCCCAAGGAGGAATTCCACCGCGTGCTGCACAAGACGCTCGGCGTGCCGCTGTTCCAGGAGCAGGCGATGCAGGTCGCCATCCACTGCGCCGGCTTCACCCCGGGCGAGGCGGACCAGCTGCGCCGCTCGATGGCGACTTTCAAGCAGACCGGCGGCGTGTCGCACTTCCGCGACAAGCTGGTCGGCGGCATGGTCGGGCATGGCTACGAGCGCGACTTCGCCGAGCGCACCTTTTCCCAGCTGGAGGGCTTCGGCAGCTATGGTTTTCCCGAAAGCCACGCCGCGTCCTTCGCGCTGCTCGCCTACGCCAGCGCCTGGATCAAGTGCCACCATCCCGACGTGTTCTGCGCGGCGCTGCTGAACAGCCAGCCGATGGGCTTCTACGCGCCCGCGCAGGTGGTGCGCGACGCGCAGGAGCACGGGGTGGAGGTCCGCCCCGTGTGCGTCAACGCCTCACGCTGGGACTGCACGCTGGAGCCGCGGCGCGGGCCGGGCCGGGGTGCTGCGGTGCGGTTGGGCTTGCGGATGGTCAGAGGGTTGGCCAACCCCCATGCGGCGCGGCTGGTGGCGCATCGCGGGGACGCGCCCTACGGCAGCGTGGAGGAGGCCTGGCGCCGGGCGGACGTGCCGCCCTCGGCGCTGGAGCGGCTGGCGGAGGCGGATGCCCTCCGCGACCTCGGCCTCGGCCGGCGCCAGGCGCTCTGGCAGGTGCGAGGCCTGGCCGACAGCGTGCTGCCGTTGTTCGCCGCCGCGGATGCCGGGCAACGGCCGCGGCCGGAACTGGTCGAGGCGCCGGTCCCGCTCCTGCCGATGCGCGCGGGGGGCGAGGTGGTCGAGGATTACTGCAGCACCGGGCTGAGCCTGCGGTCGCACCCGGTCGCCTTCCTGCGGGCGGCATTGCAGGCGCAAGGGATGGTGACGTGCGCCGATCTCGCCCACCTCCGCGACGGCCGGCGCGTGGTGGTGCCGGGGATCGTGCTGGTGCGGCAGAAGCCAGGCTCGGCCAAGGGCGTCATGTTCATCACGGTCGAGGACGAGACCGGGGTGGCGAACCTGGTCCTCTGGCCGGACCGCTACGCCCGGCAGCGCCGCCTGGTGCTGACGGCCGGGATGATCGCCTGCCATGGCCGGGTGCAGCGCGAGGGCGAGGTGGTGCACGTGGTCGCCGACCGATTGGAGGACCTGTCGGACCTGCTGCGCAGCGTGAGCGGACGGGATGGAGACGAGACCGGGGCCGAACCGGACAGCCATGTGGCCCAGGGCGCCCACATCCCAAACGCCCGCCGTTCCGGCATCAAGGTGCCGACCCGGGATTTCAGGTAGGAGGTGCGGCTTGCAACCATCCGCGGCCGGGCACGCACTTGCCAGTCTGGACCGCGATCTGGACCACGATTGCCCTGACTGTGTCAGGGCGCAGCCCAGGCGGGTCCCAGCGCGGCTGGGATCGTTGCGTGTGACCCTCCAATCCATGCAACACGGTCCCGCAACCAAGCAAACCCACGTTGACATCGTTCGGCTGTCCGGGTGGGTCGGCGAGATTTGGCTTCCGCCGTTATGGCCGAGGCGTTTGGGCGCGGAGGGAGTGGGCGAGCGAAGCAGCGGTCCTTGTTCTCGATGGCTTCGATCCGTGTTCTGTCAGCAGCCAGCCTGGATGGATGTTCTCCCGCTGCGGCGAACCGTCACCCCTGGCGGCAACGCAGGTCCGAATGACCAGATGCCGGCACGGAGCACAGCCTCTCGTCTCACTTTGCTGCTTCGGCAGACCAGCGCAGCAGGCGCGTCTCCGCAAGTGAGACGAGGCGGTTGATCAGAAAGCCGACGACGCCCGGCAGGATCATGCCGGCAGCACCAAGCCTGTCTCGAACCGTTCCCGCCCGGCGATGATCAGGCCGCCGATGCCGGGACCGACGGTCATGAGATACTTGGCGCCGATTGCGGCCACCCAGGCGCAGATCAGGGCCAGGTGCACCCCGGTCAGGATGGAGGGCAGCGCCGCCGGGACGCAAAGACGGGTCACGAGCTGCCAGCGCGTGAAACGCATTTCGGGGCCGACCTCGATCAGCGACGGCGGGGCGCTGCGCACGCCCTCGAACGTGTTGAGCACGACGGGCGTGAAGGCGGAGATCATGATGAGCACCACCTTCGCGGTGTCACCAAAGCCGAACCACAAGAAGATGAGCGGGATCCAGGCGAAGATGGCGATCTGGCGCAAGCCGTTGAAGCTGAGGAGCACCAGCAGCGAGGCCGCGCGGGACAGGCCGAGCAGTGTGCCGACCGTCATGCCCAGCACTATATCGCCGACGACGCCGGCGAGGTCACGCGCCAGGCTGATCGTGAGATCATACAGGAGGTCGCCGTGCCAGCCAGCTCGGCACGGCGTTTCGCCAGCCTCGCAAGCATGTAGTCGGTCATCGAATCGCCCTTGTCTGTGGAGGGCAATCATTGTGGTCTAATCAACGTGTTGGTGAGAGCGGGCGCTTGATGTGGTTGCTACCTAATGGCGCAGTTCTGAGAAGAGAAGGTGCCCTGATGTGCGGCTCAGGATAGCACGCGCCCAAAATTCTCAGAAACCTCGGTTATCGAGAACACCTCGCAGGCTTGCGACCGCCAAACTTCCATTGGCACAGATTGTGAGCACAACCGTCTGTTAGCGAGTATGACGCGATAATGGCGAGCACAGTGACAGATAATGTGAGCACGACGCTCGCCCCATTGTCAGTTAATTCAAGCAGGAATCCGCTCCGTTTGCGAGCACGAGCCTGGATGATTGCGAGCGGCTACACTTACGCCGCACATCGGCGCGTCTTGGTGCCATGTTTCCCGACCAGCCACCTGCCCGCGCCGCAGGGTTTCAGGCCCGTGCTGCCCACCAGCAGATGCAGGACCTCGCCGTGCTTGCCCAAGCCCAGCATTCGCAGCAGAACCGTCGACATCGCATCCTACCATGGTACACTCATCATACCAACTTGACCGATGATGGCGGTTGCGACAGGGTCGCAGCAATGAACCGAGGAGGGGACGTTCATGGCATTGCCCGGCATGGATGACGTCGGCCCGCGCACGCTGGCCAAGGTGCGGCGGCGCCTGCTTCCCTTCATGGGCCTGCTGTTCCTGGTCAACTATCTCGACCGGGTGAACGTCAGCTTCGCGGCTCTGTCCATGAACGCCGACCTCGGCTTCACGCCGGCTGTCTATGGTTTCGGCGCCGGCGTGTTCTTCCTGGGCTACTTCCTGTTCGAGGTGCCGAGCAACCTGGCCCTGCACCGCTTCGGCGCCCGGTTGTGGATCGCGCGCATCATGCTGACCTGGGGCGTGATTGCCACCGCCATGGCCCTGGTGTCGGGTCCCGCCAGCTTCTACGTGCTGCGCTTCCTGCTCGGCGCCGCAGAGGCCGGGTTCTACCCGGGCATGATCCTCTACATCACCTACTGGTTCCCGCAGCGCCACCGCATCCAGGCCATCGCGCTGTTCGCCCTGGCCAGCCCTTTCGCCTCCATCATCGGCGCGCCGCTCTCGACCGCGATCCTGGACATCCCGGCGCTGCAGGGCCTGGCCGGGCTGAAATCATGGCAGTGGCTCTATATCATAGAGGGCATTCCGGCATTGGTGCTGGGCGTGGTCGTCCTGCGCCGCCTGACCGACCGGCCGGCCGATGCGGCTTGGCTGCAGGATGACGAGCGCGCCTGGCTCACCCAGGAGATGGCGGCAGAGGCCCGTGCGGTCGGGGCCATGCACCGAATGTCCGTCGGACAAACGCTCCGAGACTCCCGGGTGCTCACCGCCTGCGCCGGCTTCGTGTTCAACGTGATCGCACTGTATGGCCTGACGCTATGGCTCCCGCTCATCATCCGCGGTTTCGGCGGGCTGTCGAAGTTCGAGGTCGGCCTGGTGTCCGC
>CAHJXG010000201.1 GCA_903644035.1 Rhodospirillales bacterium | reverse complement strand
CCGGCACCGCCCGCGCCGCCGGCGAGCCCCGCAGCGCCGCCGTCTGCGCCAGCCAGCCCAGGATGCTGCCGTCCAGCGCGGGCACGCGGTCCACGAACAGCAGGTCGCCCAGCCACAGCGTGCCCGTCGCCTCGTCCAGGATCGACAGGTCATTGTCTGTGTGCGCCGTCGGATGCGCCTGGAGCCGCAGGCGGCGCCCGCCCAGGTCGAGCGTCGCCGTGTCGTCAACCAGCAGGTCCGGCTTGGCGTAGTCGCCGGCCTCCTCGATGCCGAGCGCGTCGGCCAGGCCGTTGCGGTAGAACTCGCCGCGCTGCACCAGCATTCCCGCTATCCGGGCGTGCCCCACGAACACCGGCCGGTCGCCCGCGAAGGCAACGGCGCCGAACACGTGGTCGGGGTGCAGATGCGTCATCACGACGTAGCGGATCGGCAGGCCCGTCCGCGCGCGGATGCTGGCGCGCAGCCGCTCGCCGTCCGCGCGGCTGCCGCCGGGGTCGAGCACCGCGACAGCGTCGGCGCCGATGACGAAGCCGATATTGGCGATGCCGTCCTGGTTCTCGGTTGTCGCCTCCTCATGCACGCCTTGGCGGACGTGCAGGCCCGGCGCGACCTCGATCATCGGGAACGGCGCGGCCGACCCAGGGGCCAACCCGGGAGCCGATAGGGCGCGGGCGGGACGCAGGCCGGCGACGGCCGCCAGCAGCAGCGCGTCCCGCCGCCTCATTTGACGAGGGCGGCTGTGCGGATGCGCCGATAGACCAGGGCCGGCGCCGCCCCCTCCGCCACGACGTCGGACTCGGCCACGGCGTCGGCCATCATGGCGTGGTCGGGCGACAGGGCGCAGGCCGGGTCGGTCGCCGCGGCATCGCCGGTCATGGCGAAGGCCTGACAGCGGCAGCCGCCCCAATCGACCTCGCGCTGGTCGCAGGACCGGCATGGCTCCGGCATCCAGGACGTGCCGCGGAACCGGTTGAAGCCCGGGTCGTCCCGCCAGATCGCGCCGAGCGACGCCGTGCGCACCGACGGCCACTGGAAGCCCGGCAGCGTCTCCGCCGCGTGGCACGGCATCGCCAGCCCGGCCGGCGTGATGTTGATGATCCGCCGCGCCCAGCCGCCCATGCACGCCTTCGGCCGCGCCGCGTAGTAGTCCGGCACCACGTAGTCGATGGTGATGCGTCCGCGCAGCCTCTCCCGGGCCTCCGCCACCGCCTCGTTCGCCCGCTCGAGCTGCGCGCGGCTCGGCATCAGGGCGGCGCGGTTGACCAGCGCCCAGCCGTAATACTGCACGTGGGCGATCTCGATCCGGCTCGCTCCGATCTCCTCGCCGAGCGCCAGCATCTCCGGCAGGCGCTCCAGGTTCTGCCGGTGCACCACGAAGTTGGCGGTGAGCGGCAGCCCGGCCTCGCGGATCTGCCGCGCCACCACGAGCTTGCGGGCGTGGCCGCGGCGGTAGCCGCCGATGCGGTCCGCCTGCGCGGCGTCGGCGTCCTGGAAGCTGAGCTGCACATGGTCCAGCCCGGCGTCGGCCAGCGCCGCGAGCGACACGGGGTCGAGCGTCACGCCGGCGGTGATCAGGTTGCTGTAAAGCCCGCGGGACGCCGCGTGCCGCACCAGTTGCAGCAGGTCCTTGCGCGCCGTCGGCTCGCCGCCGGAGAGATGCACCTGCAGCACGCCGAGCGCCGCCGCCTCGTCCAGCACGCGCAGCCAGCCGGCGGTGTCAAGCTCGCCCGCCGCGCGCTCCATCTCCAGCGGGTTGGCGCAGTAGGGGCATTGCAGCGGGCAGCGATGCGTCAGCTCGGCCAGCAGCGCCAGCGGAGGTTCGATCGCCGGGGCCGGCGGGATCGGCAGCAATGCGTTCATAGCCGGATCGCTCCTTTGATCACCAGGTCATGCAGCATGGCCTCGGTGTCCGCCGCGATGGTCTCGCGCGGCGCGTTGAATTTTGCCGCCAGGGTGTCCACGATCTCCGGCACGCTGCGGGCGCCGTCGACGAGCCGCAGCACCTCGACCGCCGGCTCGTCCAGCAGGAACAGCCGCTCGGGCGCCAGGATGACCCAGGCGTTGCGGACGGGATCGTGCCGGAGCCGGAAGCCGCGGTTGAAGGCGGGCACGGCGCCCCCTTCCCCCACCGCCGTCGCGGTCATGCGGAGGGCACGAACGCGCCCGGCGGCACGCGGCCGGGCTCGACATAGGCATAATGCAGCGCATCGAGCTGCGACCACAGCACGTCGCATTTGAAGCACAGCGCGGCCAGCACCTGCTCCTGCTGCGCCCGGGTGCGGGCATGCTCGTCCACGTAGGCCAGGGCGAAATCGACATCCTTCGGCGCCTGCGTCATGCGCGGGGTGAAGTAGGCCAGGGTGTCCTTGGTGATGAAATCGTAGTTGGCGAGCATGCCCGACACGCGCTCGGCGATGATGGTGGGCGAGAACATCTCTGTGAGCGAGGACGCGACGGCCTCCAGCACGCTGCGGTCGCGCACGAAGGCCACGTAGGCGTCCACGGCGAAGCGGGTGCCCGGCAGGATGCCCTCGGTCGTCTCGACATAGGCGGGATCGAGGCCGACGCCCTCCGCCAGCTTGAGCCACCGCGCCACGCCGCCCAGGCCCGGCCCGCTGCCGTCGTGATCCTCCAGCCGGCTGCGCCAGGCGCGGCGCAGGTCGGCGGTGGGCAGCCGGGCCAGCAGGGTCGCGTCCTTCGCCGGGATGCGGCTCTGGTAGTAGTAGCGGTTGAGCGCCCAAGCCTGCACCTGGGCACGGGTCAGCCGGCCGTCGTGCAGCATGCGGTGGAACGGATGGTGGATATGGTAGCGTTCATCGCCGATCGCGTTCAGCGCTGCGCGCAGGTCGGACGGGGACAGGACACGGTCGCTCACAGGGTCAGCTCCATTCCATCATACCCCACCTCCCAGCCCGCGGCGGCCACCTGCGCGCGCTCCGGCGAGTCGGCCAGGAGAATCGGGTTCGAGTTGTTGATGTGCAGCAGGATGCGCCGCCGCACCGCCAGCCCGGCAAACGCCGCAAGCGTCCCATCCGGCCCGGACACGCTCATGTGCCCCATGCGCTGCCCGGTCTTGGGACCCAGCCCGGCGCGGATCATCTCGTCATCGGTCCACAGCGTGCCGTCGAAGAACACCGCGGCCGCGCCGCGCAGGCGGTCGGCCAGGGCCGGCGTCATGGCGGCGCAGCTTGGCACGTAGAACAGGGTGGCTCGGCCGTCCGACACCGCCGCGCCGACCGTCTGATCGGTCTCCTCAAGTGCCGGGGCGGCGCCGGGCTGCTCGAGGTACAGCGGCACCTTGCCGGGCACGGCGAACAGAGTCACCGTCAGCCCGCTCGCGGCGCCATCCGGCAACGGCACGGGCGTCGGCTCGTCCAGCATGACGCGCTGCCGCGCGACGATGCCACGCGCCAGCACCTCGAAGATGGGATTGTCGTCGAGCACCTGATGCACCCGGGACGTGGCCAGCACGCTGAAGGGCTGACGTTCGCGCAAGGTGAGCAGGCCGGCAATGGCATCGACATCGCCGCCGGTCAGCACGACTGCCGCGATCGGCGAGGATCGCACCCCGGTTTGCGGCTGCAGGACCGGGGTCTGCTCGATCTGCTGGCGTATGTCAGGAGAGGCGTTCAGAACCACCCAGTGACGGCCATCCGCACTGACAGCGACCGAGGCCTGAGTGCTTGGAACGGCCGCAGGGTCACCGGCGCGGGCACGGCGGCAGGATCGGGCGTTGGAATTCCATTGCGGGAACGCGCCGCCTGCCGCGGCGCCAAGCACGACTGCGCGCATGGAGTCATACAGCTACATGCCCCAGCAAACGCCCTGAGTATTTGGTGCGGACTGCACCGGCTCAGGGCGTTGCCGGGAGATGCGCCTACTTCTTCAGGTCAGCGCAAGCGTAGGAGTTGATTTCCGCGCCGAGAGCGATCTCGACGACCTTCGGGGCATTCCAGGCCATGATGTCCTCCATTTTTTGTTCAGCGAGCTGCAATCTATGATTGCGTCTTTAATGTAGTCAAGCGCCGGCACCACGCCATGCGGGCCGGCAATTTGTTCCTATCACGACCTCGTGCTTCGTTGCAGCGGAAATCTCCGCGGTGCCGGCCGTTGTGGGCAAAACTCATAAACAGAGGAACCTGATGCGCAACTCGTTCAAGGTCATGGCAGGCCTGTCGGCATTCTGCGTTGGGGTGATCGCCATGCCGGCGGGCGCCGCAGCCGGCCCGTGCTCCGACCAGATCGCCGAGCTTGGCCGCAAGCTGTCTCAGAGCCCCAGCCTGGGTCCGGTGACCACGGGCGCGCTGCCTGGCTCGAACCCGAACAATGCCCCGGGCACGTCGCCGACGGCCAGCGCGCCGCCGTCCAGCACCGGGACGTCGGCCGACAACCGGGTGGGCGGCACGGCGGGCACCAAGGAGGTGAACGCCGCCGTCGGCAACACCATCGCCACCTCCTCGCAGGACGTGCGGCGGCAGCAGGAGGGCCTGCCGACGGCGGCCGCGGTGGCCGCGGCCGGGTCGGGCAAGTCGGTTGAGACCACGCCGGGCCAGGCCAGCGGCGCCGGGCCGAACGACCGGATGTCGGAGGCCAAGGCAGAGCTGGAGAAGGCGCGCATGATGGACCAAAAGGATGACGTGGCCTGCCGCGGCTCGATCGACCGGGCACGGCAGCTCGCGGGCTGAATTATCCGCAACCCCGCTGCCCTGTCGTTGACCGGGCAATGGGTGTGGCGCCTTACCTTGCGGCCTCACGCATAAGCCCGGCGCGAGGCGCCAGGCTGATTTCGGTGACGAACTTGCGGCGTATGGCCCGGTCGAAGTCGTCGAAGCTTTCGGCCGGTACCAGGAACGCGTTGGGTCCGCCAATCAGGTGATCCCGATACCAGGCCTCGAGCGTCGCCGCCTCGTTTCCTTCCAGGACGGGCAGGCCGTTGATGGTGACGCCGTTGGCGGCCAGCTCGTCCCGCACCCGGTCCACGACTTCTGCCGGGTTGCAGTTCTCCCGCCCGTCGCCGGAGACGTCGACCACGACGCGCTCGGCCGGGACCGGCAGCTGGGTCAGCAGCTTGTCGGCGATGGTGCGGAGCGCCGCCGACATGCAGGTGAAGCCGTTGCTCGCCCGGCGCAGGCGGCGGATGCGCGCCGCGAACCGCTGGACCTCCCCGGCGCTGGTCAGCAGAGTCCAGGGCAGCGACAACGCCGGGCGATTGGACCACTGGACCAGCGCGATCAGCATGGATTGGTGCGGACCCGACAGGATGCTCGCCTGAACCTCCTGCGCCTCAAGCGCGGTGGCCAGGCCGTTCATCTGCAGGGTGTAGCGCGCGGCGTCCACCGACTCCGACACATCGACGGCGAGCACCAGCGCCAGGTCCACCCGCTCCGTCTGCGCCGCCGCCGGAGCCGCCAGCAGGGCGAGCAGGATCGCCCGCCGCAGCAGGCCCATGCGGGGCACCGCTACCGCTCGGCCAGGTCGAGGTTGCGCACGCTGCCCAGCCCGGTTGCCTGATCCAGGCCGACGACGCCGCGCAGCGACGCGCCGTGCACATCGGCCCGCGCCAGGGCGGCGCCCGTCAGGTCGGCCCCGTCCAGCCGCGCCCCGGCCAGGTCAGCCCCCTGCAGGTTGGCCCGCGTCAGCCGGGCGCCGCGCAGGTCCGCAAAGGCCAGGCGCACGCCGGACAGGTCCGCCCCCTCCAGGTTGGCTCCCACCATCCGGCAGCCGCTCAGATCCGAGCGCAGCGCGGCCAGGAACTGCGTGCGCCCCAGCTCCAGGTGCGCCCCGGTCAGGTTGGCGCCGGTCCAGTCGGCGTTTCCCAGATGGGCCAGCAGATGCGCGCCCGTCAGGTTGGCCTGGCGGAACCGGGGCGCCTCGGCGGCGGGGTTCTCGCCCAGCAGGGTGGACGCCGCCGGCAGGAACATGCGCGCCCCGGACAGGTCGGCGCCGGAGAAGTCGGCACGGATGATGATGGCCCGGTCGAGGTCGGCGCCGGCCAGGTTGGCGCCGACCAGCTTCGCGCCGGTGAGGTCGGCGCCGAACAGCTTGGCTCCGGCCAGGTTGGCGCCGCTGAGGTCGAGGTCCGCGAGGTCCAGACGCGACAGGTCCTGACCGGCCAGGTCGGCCGGGCGCCCGGCGCGCAG
>CAHJXG010000200.1 GCA_903644035.1 Rhodospirillales bacterium | reverse complement strand
GGTGGCCAGCAGCAGCACGGCCCCGACGCCGCCGCCCGCCAGGCTGACGGCGCACAGCGCCCGGAACGACATCCCGGGCGTCCCCCGCGCGAGGCTGCGCCCGGCCCATCCCGACAGCACCTGCCCGGGGAACAGCGCGACCGTCGAGGTGACGTTGGCCGCCCGCGGGTCGAGCCCGGCCAGCAGCAGCGCCGGAAGGGTGACGAAGGAGCCGCCGCCTGCCACCGCGTTCTGCGCCCCGGCCAGCAGCGAGGCCGCGAACAGGACGATGAGGCTCGTTTGATGCGACATCGCGGCACCATGCCTGAAACCGCCGGCCGTGCCAGCCGACAAGGGCGCGGCCGGCATGGACGGTGTCCACGCCATTAGGGGTTCCGTAACGTCCGGCAGGTAAGGTGGGCGGACGCATGGGGCGGCTCCGCCCGATGCGGGACGGAGGTCATTCTTGCGACGCGCATCAACCCTTTCAGGCCATACGCCGGCGCGCCGTGCGCCCGCCGTGCTGTCCCGGGTTCTGCTGGCCGTGCTGCCGCGCAGGCTGTGGCCCCGCCTTACGCTCCTGATGCTTGCCGCGACGCTGCCGCTGGTCGTGCTGCTGGTGCTTTCGGCCGTGGCCGATGGCCGGCGCGTGGTGGACACGGCGCGGGACCGGGTCGTGCAACTCGCCCACCTGGCGGCGGAGCAGCAGGACGACATGGTTCAGGAAACCTCGGGCCTGCTCCGCGTGCTGGCGCGGGTGCCGGCGGTGCAGAAGATCGGCGACGCCGAGTGCGACGGCCTGCTGGGCACGGTGATCTCCGACCACCCCGGGATCACTGGCCTGGCGGTGGTGCAGCCCGACGGCACCGTCACCTGCAGCAGCAACCCGGCCAGCAAGGGCATGAGCGTCGCGGACCGGACCTATTTCCAGGAAGCGCTGGCCTCCCGGTCCACGACGACCGTCATCATGAGCGCGATGATGACCAGCCGCGCAACCGGCAGGCCCGCCATGTTCTTCGCCGCCCCGCTGGGGCGTTCGCCCGGCCAGGACGTGCCGACCGGAGTGATCGTGGCCGGGCTTGATCTCAGCTGGTTCGCGCGGCTGTCGAATGGAACCTCGGGACCGTCGGACCAGCTGGTTCAGGTGCTGGACAGCCGCGACGGCGCCGTGTTGGCAGAGGCGCCGGCCGCAGTGCGCCACCTGGGCCAACGGGTCCCCCGCTCTCCCGTCATCGAGGCGTTCCGGGCCTCGGCCGGCAGCGGATCGCTTCAGGCGCCGGATCTTGACGGAGTGGGCCGCGTGTTCGGCTTCGCGTCCCTGCCGGGCCATGCGGGCGCCCTCATGGTCGCGATCGGCCTGCGGGAGGCCGACATCCGGGCGGCGGCGGACCAGCGGTTCTGGTTCTCGATCGGGATCGCCCTCGCCGCGACGGCGTTTGCCTTGGTGACTGCCTGGCTGATCGCCAAGCGGACCGTGCTTCGCCCCATCGACGCGCTGGTCCAGGCGGCGGCACTCGTCGGATCGGGCGACCTGTCCGCACGGGCGGAGATCGGCCGCGGCGCCGCGGCGGAGCTGTTCTCGCTCGGCACGGCTTTTGCCCGGATGGCCGGGCGGCTGCAGGCGCGGGACGGCCGCATCGCCGCCATGCAGCAGGACATCGCGATCAGCGAGGGCCACCACCGCCTGCTGGCCGAGAACGTCAACGACATGATCGTGCGGTTCTCGCCGGAGTTCCGGCGCACCTATGTCTCGCCGGCCTGCCGTGACCTGCTGGGCTACGGGCCGGAGGAGCTGATCGGCACGCATCCCCATGAATTGGTGCATCCCGCCGACTGGGAGGCGCTGAACCAGTCGCTGTTCGGGCGGCTGCTGGCCGGGGATGCGACCGCGCGCGCCAGCTTCCGGATGAGGCGCAAGGATGGCCGCCATGTCTGGATGGAGGCAAGCTGCCGCCGCTTGGAGGATGGCAGCGGCTTCGTGGCGGTGACGCGGGACGTGTCCGAACGCAAGGCGCTGGAGGCGCAACTCGAAGAGGCGAACCGCCAGCTTCGCGTGCTGGCGCGGGAGGATGGGCTGACCCGCCTGATGAACCGGCGTCGCTTCGACGAGGCGTTGGGGGAGGAGTACCGCCGGGCGATGCGGGTTGGCGCGCCGCTCGCGGTCGTCATGATCGACGTGGACCGGTTCAAGGCGTTCAACGACACCTATGGCCACCCCGGCGGCGACGCCTGCCTGCAAGCCCTGGCGGGCGTCCTGCAGGGGCGATGCCGCCGGCCGGCGGACCTCTCGGCCCGGTATGGCGGGGAGGAGTTCGTCCTCCTGCTGCCGAACACCGACGCCGCCGGCGCGCTGAGCGTGGCGGAGTGCATCCGCGCCGCGGTGCGCGGCCTCGACATCCCGCACGCCGGGTCGGAGTTCGGCTTCGCCACCGTCAGCATCGGCGTCGCGGCGATGGGGCCGGGCCGCCCGAAGGGACCTGCTGCCCTGGTCGAGGCGGCGGACGCCGCGCTGTATGAGGCGAAGCGCGCGGGGCGCAACGTGGTCCGTCTGGCGGACGCTTCGGCGGAGCTGTCGGCGAGCTAAGCAGCATTCTGCGCGGCGTATCGGCGTGTAGCGGACCGATGATGCCCGCTTAGGCCGCCTGGCTCAGCACGAGCCGCCGCCGGGCGCGCTGGATCGGCAGGGCCGCATACACGTCCTTCACCGCCTCGGTGATCGTGACGCCTGCCAGCCGCGGCGCGAGCCGCCGGCCGCCGCTCTCCCAGACCGGGGCGCCGCGCAGCACGATCCGCAGCGTGACCGGCGGCAGGTAGAGCGCGCTGTCCCGCCGTTCCACCCGGAACAGGCCGGCGGCCAGCAGGCGGCCGATCTGGCCCGGCGAGTACGGCTGGCCGTGGCCGAACGGCGTGCCCTCGTTGTGCGCCCACAGGCCCATGCGGTTCGGCGTGACCACCAGGAGACGGCCATCGTCCTTCAGCACGCGCCAGACCTCGCGCAGCATCCGGTAGGAGTTCTCGGCGATCTCCAGGCCGTGCACCAGCAGGATGCGGTCGAAGCACAGGTCAGGGAAGGGCAGGCCGTCCTCCTCGACCGTGCAGGCGAGGTTGGGGCTGCCGGCCGGCCAGCGCGCGACGCCGAGCTGCGCCGGGGTGGCGGCGACGCAGC
>CAHJXG010000199.1 GCA_903644035.1 Rhodospirillales bacterium | reverse complement strand
GGCCCATGCGGCGGTGCTGGAAGCCCTGATCGACCGCGGCGTCACCGGGCGGGGCCGCGGCCTGGCCTGCAGCCTGTTCGACGGCATGGCGGACTGGATGAACGTGCCGCTGCTCTACACCGAGGGCACGGGCCGCGTCCCCGCCCGCCTGGGCCTGGCGCACCCGTCCATCTGCCCCTACGGCGCGTTCGCGACGGGCGACGGGGCGCTGGTCCTCATCTCCATCCAGAACGAGCGGGAGTGGGCCGGTTTCTGCGCCGGCTTCCTGGGCGAGCCTGACCTCGCCAGCGCGCCCGGATTCGACAGCAACAACGCCCGCGTCGCCAACCGGCCCAAGGTGGACGGGCATGTCGCCGCGGCGGTCCTGCGCCTGTCCCGCGATGCCGCCGCGGCGCGGCTGCGCGCGGCCAACGTCGCCTATGGCTTCGTGAACGACGTGCCGGCGCTGGCGCGGCACCCTGCCCTGCGCCGCACGGCGGTGCGGACGCCCGGCGGTTCCGTGCAGCTCGTGGCGCCGCCGGTGATCCAGGATGGGCAGGCGCCCGCGCTTGGCCCGGTGCCGGGCATCGGCGAGCACTCCGCCGCCATCCGCGATGAATTCATGGGGGACCGCGCATGACCGACGACTTCGACCTGGTGATCCGCGGCGGCACGGTGGTGACCGCAGCCGAGCAGTTCCGCGCCGATGTCGGCATCAGCGGCGGGCGCATCGCGGCCGTGGGCGCCAGCCTCGCCGGCGCCCGGGTGCTGGACGCCGGCGGGCTGCTGGTCCTGCCCGGCGGCGTCGACACGCATTGCCACATCGAGCAGCTCCAGGCCGATGGCGGCGCCGACGAGGAGACCTGGGAAACCGGCAGCCGCAGCGCGCTGGCCGGCGGGACCACGAGCGTCGTCAGCTTCTCCACCCAGTTCAAGGGCCGGGCCATCGGGCCGTCGCTGGCGGAGTACCGGCGACGGGCCGGGCAGGCGATGGTGGACTACGCCTTCCACCAGATCGTCACCGACCCGACCGACGCCGTGCTGAATGAGCTGCCCGGCATCATCGCCAGCGGGGTGCGGAGCCTCAAGGCGTTCCTGACCTACGACCCGTTGCGGCTCGACGACCGGCAATACCTCCGCGTGCTGGCTGCCGCGCGGCGCCACGGCGCGCTGGTGACGGTGCATTGCGAGAACTACGACGCCATCGGCTGGATGACCGAGGCGCTGCTGGCCGCGGGTCTCACCGCGCCCCAGTACCACGCCTGGTCCCGCCCGCCCGTCCTGGAGCGGGAGGCGACGCACCGCGCCATCGCGCTGGCGGAGCTGGTGGACCAGCCGATCCAAGTGTTCCACGTGTCCTGCCCGGAGGCGGCCGACGAGATCGCCCGCGCCCGCCTCCGCGGCGTGCGGGTCTGGGGGGAGACCTGCCCGCAGTACTTCGTGCTGTCCGCCGCCGACATGGACCGCCCGGGGTTCGAGGGCGCCAAGTTCATGTGCAGCCCGGCCCCGCGCGACGCCGCCGCGACCGCCGGGCTGTGGGAGGCGATCCGGTTGGGCACGCTCGATGTCGTCAGCAGCGACCACAGCGGCTGGAGCTATGACGGCCCGCGGGGCAAGCGGGTGAACGGCGCGGACGCGAGCTTCCGCGACATCCCGAACGGCGTGCCGGGCCTGGCGTCGCGCCTGCCGATCCTGTGGAGCGAGGGCGTGGCCACGGGTCGGATCGGCCTCAGCGACTTCGTGCGCCTGACCGCGACGCAGCCGGCGCGCCTGTTCGGCCTGCATCCCCGGAAGGGCAGCGTCATGCCCGGCGCCGACGCGGACCTCGTGCTGTGGGACCCGGCACGGCGCACCACCCTCACCAACGCGCTGATGCAGCACGTCATCGACTACACGCCCTATGAGGGCCTGGCCGTCACCGGCTGGCCGGTGGCGACGGTGCGCCGGGGCGAGGTCGTGATGCAGGACGGGCGCGTCACGGCCCAGCCCGGCAGCGGCCAGTACCTCCCGGTCGGACCCTATGACATGATCGCGCCGCGCGGCGTGCTGGCCCACGGCTTCGACCCCGCCGCGGCTTGTTCCTGACGCTGGGCTGGCCAATATGACGATGATGGCTGCAACACGGAGTCCTGCATGAGCGCGGTGATCGAGTTCAAGCACCGCAAGGACGACACGCTGTGGGCGGTGATGGCCTCGGTCGGCCGCACCACCCGCGTGGCCGAGATCTTTCCCAGCCGCGAGCGCGCCCTGGCGGACCGGACCTGGCGGGAGCAGCAGATCCGCGCCTACGCCAGCCTGCTGCAATCCTGCCGCCAGCCGGCGCCGTGCTACAGCGTGGCGCCGATCCGCCCGGCCGATTTGCCGCGGGCTTGGAAGCCGCTGCCGGCTTTGGGGTTCTTGCGGGGGCAGTTTATTTGATGGCAACGGCCGTCGTGATTGATCGCGCGCGACCCTGAGCAGACATCAAAGTCACGGCCTCTTTGCCGTGCCGTGCAACCGTTTGTCACTTCGGAGCGAGTTCGCCGAACCAATAGGCTGACGTGACCCCGCCATCCATGAGGAAATCGCTGCCCGTGATAAACGCGCCGTCGGGACCCATGAGGAGTGCGCCAACGGTCCCCACCTCGTCCGGCGTGCCAGCTCGTCCAGCCGCAGACACCTCCATCATGCGCCGGTAGCCCGCGCCGCGTGGCCCCCTCAGCTCATCGTTTGCAAGCGGGGTCATGATAATCCCGGGACTGATTGTATTGACCCGCGCTCCACGCTTTCCCCAACGCACGGCCTCGGCCATCACCCGCAGCGAATTTCCGCGCTTTGAGAGCTGGTAAGCGTGGAGCGAGTCCCTCACCTGGTCGGGATGCAGCATCGGAAGATCAAGCAGCTCTTCAACCGGCGTTGTCGCAAGCAGCGCGTTCTGCTCGGCTGAAAGCGGCGGCAGGCGGTGCCCGGACTGCGATGCAATCACGACACCGGCGCCCCCGCGCGCTATGATGCTGCCGAATTCTTCCAGCACGAGCGCGGTTCCATATAGATCAACCTTGAGGATCGTCTCCGGCGAGGCCTGGGAAGGGGAGACACCGGCGGCGTGGATAACGCCGGACACCCCGCCGATGGCTGTCGCCGCCTCAGCGAGAGCATGCACCGAAACACGCGATGACACATCGACCGTTGCGGTGGTCACATCATAGCCGGCATCGCTTAAAGTCTTTGCTGCCGCATCGGCAGTCTCCTGGCGTATGTCTGCCAGCAAAACATGCTTGCCTGCGCTGATGCGCCGGGCGATTGCTAAGCCAATTGATCCGGCTCCGACGACGACGATCACATCCTTCATGTCAGTTCTCCACGACTTACTGCGTCCTGTGATGATCAGCACTCGCCATCAGGAGTAGGCGCCGCATGAAGCCCCGACTAGCTGCTTTTATCGGCATTCACTTATGACTGAAGCGTATGAATTGGCACAGCAACGGACCAAGGCGTGGTTGGTGACCTGCGATCCACCACGAATGGCCGTTCAGCAAGGCGGAGAGTAGAGACCGGGGGCCTGTGCCTACTCAGCCAACACCCGCTCCGCCACCTTCGCCTGCGCCGCCAAACGCAATACCAGCAGCCCCAGCGCCGCAGACGCCAGCGACCCCACGAACACCGCGAGCTTCACCTCGTCCCCCCGCGGCGTCTGCCGGAAGGCGAGGTCGCCGATGAACAGGCTCATGGTGAAGCCGATGCCGCACAGCACGGCGCCGCCGTAAAGCTGCGTCCGCGTGACGCCCTCCGGCAGCCGGGCCAGGCCGAGGCGCGCGGCCAGCAGCACCGCGCCGAACACGCCGACCTGCTTGCCGACGAACAGGCCCAGCGCCGTGCCGATCGCCAGCCGGTCCCACAGCGCGCCCGGCGGCAGCGTGCCGAAGGCCAGCCCGGCGTTCGCGAGGCCGAACAGCGGCAGGATGCCGTAGGCGACCCACAGGCCAAGCCTATGCTCCAGCCGCTCGGCCGGTGCCTGGTCCTCCCCGGGCCTCGCCCGCATCGGCACCACGAAGGCCAGCGCCACGCCGGCCAGCGTCGCGTGCACGCCGGAGTGGAACACCAGCGCCCAGAGCGCGGCGCCGCCGAGCATGTAGGGCCACAGCCGCCGCACGCCCGCGCGGTTCAGCCCCAGCAACCCCAGCCACACCAGCGCCGCCAGGCTCAGAGCCGCGAGGTCCAGCCCCTGCGTGTAGAACACCGCGATCACCAGGATGGCGCCGACATCGTCGATGATCGCCAACGCCGTCAGGAACACCTTGAGCGCCAGCGGCACCCGGCTGCCCAGCACGCTCAGCACCGCCAGCGCGAAGGCGATGTCGGTCGCCACCGGCACCGCCCAGCCGCGCAGAGCCGTCCCGTCGCCCCAGTTCAGCGCCACGGTGATGAACGCGGGCACGACCATGCCGCCCAGGGCCGCCAAACCCGGCGCCGCCAGCCGGGCGGGCGACGCCAGCTCGCCCTGGGTGATCTCGCGCCGCAGCTCCAGCCCGACCAGCAGGAAGAACAGCGCCATCAGCCCGTCGTTGATCCAGATATGCACGGGCTTCGCCAGCTCGCCCGCGCCGAGCGGATATTGCAGCAGGGCGTGGTAGGCCGGGGCCGCCGCGGAGTTGGCCCAGCCGAGCGCCACCAAGGCGGAGACGATCAGCACGAGGCCGCCCGCGCTCTCCGAACGCATGAACGCGACCAAAGCCGCCACTTGCCGCCGGGCGGCGTGCGTGATGAACAGGTGCTGCATGGATGGCCCCAGTCGTTGTTCCCGGTCGCCGGTCCCGCCCCGGGCAACGCGCGCGCTTCTGCTACGTTGCTTCGGGTCTGCGCCGTGGCCTCATGGTTCTGTTATGCCCCATCCCTCTCTCACTCAACGGCGAAACGAGCAACGATCCGAGAACCCCGACGCCGGCGCCCGGTGGGACCAGGCCATGCGGGCGGGCGCCTTCGACGCCGCCTGGGCGGTCAGCGACGCCGTGCTCGCGGCGCGGGACCCGGCGACGCGGGACGATCCCGCCCTGCCCTACCACCTGCGCTGGGTGTGGGACGGGCGGGGCCTGGAGGGGCGCCGGGTGCTGGTCCGCTGCTACCACGGCCTC
The DNA here is from genome assembly GCA_903644035.1 of Rhodospirillales bacterium. GTDB lineage: Bacteria > Pseudomonadota > Alphaproteobacteria > Acetobacterales > Acetobacteraceae > CAHJXG01. The sequence goes on along the minus strand of CAHJXG010000199.1, from coordinate 377 downwards.
GGCGACACGCTGCAGTTCTGCCGCTACCTGCCAGCGCTCCGGCGTCGCGCCGCGCACGTGACGCTGGAGGCGCAGCCGGAGCTGATGCCGCTGCTGGACCGCCTGCCCGGCCATGACCGGCTGCTTCCCTTCCGCCCGGACGCGCCGGCCCCTGCGTCGGAGTGCGACATCGAGATCATGGAACTCGCCCACGCGCTGCGGCTGGCCCCGCAGGGCACCCCCTACCTCTCCGCCGATCCGCTGCCCCGGCCGGCCAAGGGCCTGTTGGTGGGGCTGTGCTGGCAGGCGGGCGGCTGGGACCCGGGGCGCTCCGTGCCGCTGCAGAGCCTGGCGCCGCTGGGACAGCCGCCCGGCGTCCGGCTGATCAGCCTGCAACG
>CAHJXG010000198.1 GCA_903644035.1 Rhodospirillales bacterium | reverse complement strand
GGACGCCGGGCATCACGGTCCGCCCGATCCAGACCATCGACGGCGGCGTGGAGGTCAACGAGGTCTGGTTCGACGACGTGCGCGTGCCCGTCGAGAACCTGGTCGGCCAGGAGAACCGCGGCTGGGACTACGCCAAGTTCCTGCTGGGCAACGAGCGCACCGGCATCGCCCGCGTCGGCATCAGCAAGGCGCGCATCCGCCGCATCAAGCAGCTGGCCGCATTGGAGCGCGTCGGCGACCGCGCGATGATCGAGGAGCCGCACTTCCGCGAGCGCGTCGCCGCCGTCGAGGTGGAGCTGAAGGCGCTGGAGATGACCCAGCTCCGCGTCGTGGCCGACGAGCGCAAGCGGGACCGGGCGCTGCCGAACCCGGCCAGCTCGATCCTCAAGATCAAAGGCTCCGAACTCCAGCAGGCGACGACGGAGCTGCTGATGGACGTGGTCGGCCCCTACATCCTGCCGTACGACGACCACGAGCACGGCAGCAACGAGCCGCCGGTTGGCCCCGAATACGCGGCGGAGGCGGCGCCGACCTACTTCAACTGGCGCAAGATTTCGATCTACGGCGGGTCGAACGAGATCCAGCGGAATATTGTTGCCAAGGCGATCCTTGGGTTCTAACCGGAACCGTCACGCGCATCCTGAGTTTGATGCGGGTACGCCATCAAGGAGGTATCCAAATGTTTCGCCATCCCGCCCGCGCCTTGCTGCTCGCCCTCGCGCTGGCCGCCCTGTCACCCATGCTGAGCGCCTGCAACACCACGGCCGGCGCCGGCCAGGACCTGAGCGCCACCGGCCGCGCCGTCACGAACAGCGCGGACAAGGTCAAGAGCGGCCTGTAGCCCTCCCAGCGTTTGGGGTTAGCGGGGCGGCGCGTTTCGGCTACGCTGACCCCAACGCGAACCGGGAGACGGCATGGACTTCGATCTCAGCGACGAGCAGCGGCTCCTGAAGGACAGCGTGGACCGCATGATCGCGGACCGCTACGGCTTCGAGGCGCGCAAGGGATACCGCGCGGCGCCGGACGGCTGGAGCCGGGAGATCTGGGCGCAGTTCGCCGAGATCGGCCTGCTGGGCCTGCCGTTCACCGAGGCGCAGGGCGGGTTCGGCGGCGGACCCGTCGATACCGCGACGGTCATGGAGGCCTGCGGCCGCGCCTTGGTGGTCGAGCCCTATTTCGCCACCGTCGTCGCCTGCGGCGCGTTGCTGCGCCACGCCGCGTCCGAGGCGCAGCTGGCGGCGCTGGTGCCCGGCATCGCCGCGGGCGAGCGGGTGCTGGCCTACGCCCAGGTCGAGCGGCAGTCCCGCCACAGCCTGAACGACGTCGTGACCCGGGCCGAGCGCGACGGCGGTGGCTGGCGCCTCACCGGGGAGAAGAGCCTGGTGCTGCACGGCGACAGCGCCGACACCCTGCTGGTCACCGCCCGCACCGCCGGCACGCATCGGGAGCGCCACGGCATCGGCCTGTTCCTGGTCCGGGCCGACGCGCCCGGCGTCACGCGGCGCGGCTACCCGACCCAGGACGGCCTGCGCGCCGCCGAGGTCAGCCTGGCCAACGCGCCCGGCGAGGTCCTGGGCGACCCGGCCGAGGCGCTCCCGGCTTTGGAGCAGGCGCATGACGAGATGCTGGCCGCCCTGTGCGCCGAGGCGGTCGGCGTGATGGACGCCATGCACGCCATGACGGTCGACTACATGAAGACGCGCAGGCAGTTCGGCCGCGCCATCGGCGAGAACCAGGCGCTGCAGCACCGCGCCGTGGACATGTACGTGTCTCTGGAGCAGGCGCGCAGCATGGCGCTGTATGCGGCCATGATGGCGTCCGACCCGGATCCGCTGGAGCGGCAGCGCGCCATGCACGCCGCCAAGGTCCAGATCGGCCGCAGCGGGCGCCACATCGGCCAGGAAGCCATCCAGCTGCACGGCGGCATCGGCGTCACGATGGAATACGCCGTCGGCCACCACTTCAAGCGCATGACGATGATCGAGCGCGGCTTCGGCGACACCGACACCCATCTGGCGGCCCTGGCCCGGCTGGGCGGGCTGATTGCCGCCTGAGCGATGGCATTGCGTGCCCCGATGCTGTAGGCAGTGGCCCGGCGTCTTGGAACTGTGTCGTATCGAATGCTGTTGAAGGCCGTCGTCACCCTGGCACTCGCGCTGACCGCCATCCCGGCCCGGGCCGCGCCGGACGTGCCGTATGCCGCCTGCGAGGCCGCCATCGCCGCCGTGGAAAAGGCGCCGCGCATCCCGGACAAGCTGATGCCCGCGATCTCCCGCGTCGAAAGCGGCCGGCTGGACCCGGCCACCAAGCAGGTGCGCGCCTGGCCCTGGACGATCAACGTCGAGGGCGCCGGCTTCTTCTTTGACAGCAAGGAGCAGGCCATCGACGCCGTGCGCGCCTTGCAGGCCCGCGGCACCCGCTCCATCGACGTGGGCTGCATGCAAGTCAACCTGATGCACCACCCCACCGCCTTCCCCAGCCTGGACGAGGCGTTCGACCCGGCGGCGAACGCCCGCTACGCCGCGCGCTTCCTGTCGGCGCTGTTCCGGCAGACCGGCGACTGGAACCTGGCGACCGCGAACTACCACTCCGCCAACGCCGACCGCGGGGAGGACTACCAGCGCCGGGTGTTCGGCCGGGTGATGACGCCGATGGGGGCGAAGGGCACGGCGGCGCCGGCCAGCCCGTACGGCGTGTGGCCGCCCCCCGGCAGCGTCTACGCCGCGCTGCCGCCGGTGGAGTTCGCCTTCGGCGCCTTCGCCCCGGCGCCGGGCCGCGTGCTGGTGCAGCTCCCGCCGCTGCGCCGCTGAGGCCATCGGTGATGGAGGGCGTCGTGTCGGGGATAGGGGGAAAGGTCGTCGCGATCACGGGCGCAAGCAGCGGGATCGGCGAGGCGGCGGCGCTCCTGCTCGCCGGCCGCGGCGCGAAGGTCGTGCTTGG
>CAHJXG010000197.1 GCA_903644035.1 Rhodospirillales bacterium | reverse complement strand
AGCCTGTTCCTCGACCCCGTGCTGAACGACGCCAATACCGACATCTGGGTGCTGACCAACCTCTACGACACGCTGCTCGCCCCCACCAAGGACGGCCTCGGCGTGCAGCCCGGCCTCGCCACCAAATGGGAAAGCTCGGCCGACAGCAAGGCGCTGACGCTCACGCTCCGGCCCGGCGTCAAGTTCGCGGACGGCTCCCCGCTCACCGCGGATGACGTCAAGTGGTCGCTCGACCGCGCCCGCGATCCCAAGGCCGGAGCGTGGTCGTCGTCCCTCGCCTCCATCGAGGGGATCGAGGCCTCGGGCGACAGTGTTAAGATCGCGCTCAAGCACCCGGACCCGACGATCATCCCGGCGCTGGCCACGTTCAACGCCGCCATCCTGCCGCAGAAGCTGTTCGAGGCGGCGCCGGGTGCCACGCCCGAGGACAAGGCCCGCGCCTTCGCCGAGCACCCGGTCGGCTCCGGCCCGTTCGTCCTGACCGCCTGGCGGCGCGGCGTCTCGATGACGCTGCGGCGCAATCCCCACTACTGGAAGCCGGCGGAGGACGGCAAGGCGCTGCCCTACCTCGACGAGCTTGAGTTCCAGATCATCCCCGACGACGCCACCCGGCTGCTGAAGCTCAAGGCCGGGGAGATCGACGGCACCGAGTTCGTGCCATACACCCGGGTCAAGGAGCTGCAGGCGGACCCGTCGCTCCGCATGGAACTGTGGCCCTCCACCCGCGTCACCTATCTCACGATGTTCGCGGGCGCCGCCTACAAGGACGGCAAGCCCAACCCGATGGCGGACCCCAAGGTGCGCCAGGCGCTGAACTACGCCGTCAACAAGGACGCGGTGATCGGCATCACCACGCTGGGCCTGGGCAAGCCGATGCGCTCCTTCATGTCCGCCACGACGCCGCTGTTCGCCGGCCAGGACCTCTATAAGTACGACCCGGCCAAGGCGCGCGCCCTGCTGGCCGAGGCCGGGTTCGCCCGCGGGTTCGAGACCTCGATCCTGGCCCTCTCCGGCAACGCGGACGAGGCCAACAACCTGGCCATCGTGCAACAGATGTGGGGGCAGGTGGGCGTCAAGCTGCGCATCGACCTGGTGGACAACGCCACCCGCACCGCCCGCTACCGCGCGGAGGACTTCGCGATGCGCACGGGGCTGTGGACCAACGACATCTCCGACCCCAGCCAGGTCACGTCGTACGCCGCCTACTACCCGAACATCCACTCGCTGCACTCGCAGTGGCAGGACAAGCGCGTGGACGAGCTGTTCGTCGCGTCGCAGCAGGAGATCGACCCCGCCGCCCGCGCCGCGCAATACAAGGAAATCCAGGAGCGCTACGCCGCAGCCGCCCCCATCGTGTTCCTGTATGAGACCCCCTACCCCGTCGCCTTCCGCAAGCAGGCGCAGGGCTTCGTGCAGATCCCGCTCGGCAACAACCTGTTCGAGGCGGCGTCCATCGAGAAGTAGGCCGCCCGCTTGAGCCGCGCCGGGCTGGTCGCCGCACGGCTGCTGCAGATCGTGCCGACCTTCCTCGCCATCGGCGTGGTGGTGTTCGTGCTGGCGCGGCTGCTGCCGGGCGACCCCGTCAGCGCCATGCTGGGCGACCGCGCCACCGAGGAGGCCGTGATCCGGCTCCGCGCCCAGATGGGCCTGGACGAGCCGCTCTGGACCCAGTTCCTGCTGTTCGCCCGCCGGGTGCTGCAGGGCGACTTCGGCACCTCCATCGCGCTGCGCGTCCCGGTGGTGGCGGTGATCGCGGAGCGGCTGCCGGCGACCCTGATGCTGACGGCGCTGGCGACGGTGCTCGCGGTCGGCATCGCCGTGCCGCTGGCCTTTGTCGCGGCGACCTGGGCCGGGCGCTGGCCGGACACCCTGATCCGCATGGTGTTCCAGGTGGGCCTGTCGTCGCCGATCTTCTACGTCGGGCTGCTGCTGCTCACGGTGTTCGCGGCGGGCCTGCGCTGGTTCCCGGTGGGCGGCTATGGCGAGGGCGTGGCGGGCCACCTGTATCACCTGCTGCTGCCCGCCCTCACCCTGGCGCTCAGCTTTTCCGCGGTCATCATGCGCAACCTCCGCGCGGCGGTCCTGGAGGTGCTGCAGGCCGAGTTCATCGATTTCGCCCGGTCCAAGGGGCTGTCGCGCCGGGTCGTGCTGTCGCGCCACGTGCTGCGCAACGCGCTGCTGTCCACCGTGACGCTGGTGGGGCTGCAAGTCGGCACGCTGCTCGGCGGCGCCGTCATCACCGAGAGCGTGTTCGCCGTGCCCGGGGTGGGCCGGCTGATGGTGGACAGCATCTTCGCCCGCGACTACCCGGTGATCCAGGCGCTGACCCTGGTGCTGGCGGTGATCGTGTCGCTCGCCTTCCTCGTGACCGACCTGGCGCAGATGTGGCTCGACCCGCGGGTTGCCCGGTGAAGCGTTGGATGAGGCATCGGGTGATCGGCCGCCTGCCGGTGCCGCTGCTGGTGGGGGTCGTGATCCTGCTGGCGCTGCTGCTCTGTGCGGTGGCACCCGGCGTGGTGGCGCCCTACGACCCGCTGGCGTTCGACTTCGCGGCGCTGCTGCAGCCGCCGGGGCGCGCGCACCCGTTCGGCACCGACCAGTTCGGCCGGGACATCCTGTCGCGCACCATCGCGGCGGCGGCCATCGACCTGCAGATCGCGGTCCTCGCGACGGTCGGGCCGCTGCTGATCGGAACGGGCGTCGGATTGCTGGTCGGCTACTACGGCGGGATCGCCGACGCCGTGTTCGGCCGGCTGGTGGACCTCGTGGTGACGTTCCCGTTCCTCGTGCTGGTCATCGCCATCGTGGCCGTGCTGGGGCCGGGCCTGGGCAACATGTATGTCGCCGTCACCGTCGTCGGCTGGGTGTTCTACGCCCGGCTGATGCGGGGCGAGGTCCTGGTGCTGCGCGGGCAGGACTACGTGTCCGCCTGCAAGGTGCTGGGCTACGGCCAGTCGCGCATCCTGCTCCGCCACATCCTGCCGAACGCGGCCCGGCCCATCATCGTCTATTGGATGACCGACATGGCGCTGGCGATCCTGCTGGGATCGAGCCTCGGCTACCTCGGCCTCGGCGCGCAGCCGCCCACGGCCGAGTGGGGTGTGCTGATCGCCGACGGCAAGAACCTGTTCACCCAGGCCTGGTGGATCGCGGTGTTCCCCGGCTTCGCCATCGTGCTGGCCGGGATCGGGTTCAGCCTGGTGGGCGACGGCGTGGCCGACCTGCTGGACGTGAAGCGGTGACGGCCGCGCCGCTGCTGCGCGTGGACGACCTCCGCGTCGGCTTCGACACGCCGCGCGGCGCGGTCCGCGCCGTCGATGGCGTCACGCTCGCCGTGGATGCCGGGGAGATCGTGGGACTGGTGGGGGAAAGCGGCTCCGGCAAGAGCGTGACGCTCCGGGCCGTCACCCGGTTGCTGCGCCACGCCACGGTCTCCGGCCGGGTCGAATGGCGGGGGTGCGACCTGCTGCCCCTGCCCGAGCGGGCGCTGCGCGCCGTCCGGGGGCGGGAGATCGCGATGATCTTCCAGGAACCGATGGCAGCGCTCAACCCGGTGCTCACCATCGGCCAGCAGATCGAGGAGAGCCTGGCGGCGCATGGCGGGCTGGACCGCCGGGCGCGGCGGGCGCGGGCGCTGGAGCTGCTCGGCCTCGTGGGCATCGCGGCCGGG
>CAHJXG010000196.1 GCA_903644035.1 Rhodospirillales bacterium | reverse complement strand
GCCGCGTAGCCGTGCCCGGGCCGGCGCGGCGCGATCCCGAGATCTGCCGAAAGGTCCTCCGCCCCGAAGCACAGCGCCAGCAGCCGGGCCGGCGCCCCCCGGTAGTCCATGCGGGCGAGCGAGGCCGCAGTCTCCGTCACCAGCGCCAGCACGCCGACGCTGCCGCCCGGCAGGCCATGCGCCGCCTCCAGCGCCTCCAGGTGGTGGTCGAGCGCCAGCAGGTCGTCCGGCCCGGTGCATTTCGGCAGCAGGATCGCCGCCGGGCGGTGCGGCACGGTGGCGGCGAGGTCGGCCAGGTACCACGGCGTGCCGCGCGGGTTGACCCGCACCACGACGCCGGGCCGCGACACCGACGGCAGCAGCGCCGCCACCAGGGCGCGGGCCGCGTCCTTGCCTGGCGGCGCCACGCTGTCCTCGAGGTCGAGGATCACGCCGTCGGCGTCGGAGACCAGCGCCTTGTCGGCCTTGCGCGCGCTGTCGCCCGGGGCGAACAGCAGGTTGCGCAGCTTGAATGCATGAGGCATTGCGCCGGCTCCGACCATAGGTAATGTTCCTGGCGCATTGTCCCTGGAACAATCTTGCGCCGCTTCCTCCGATATGCAAAGCAGCGCATCAAGGAATGCATAACACGGGGAGACGGGCGGGGTGCCTGGCACCATTCTTGAGACGTCGGGCATGACGCGGGAGTTTCGCGGCTTCATCGCCGTGAACAGCGTGGACCTGCGCGTGCAGGAGGGCACGATCCATGCCCTGATCGGCCCCAATGGCGCCGGCAAGACGACCTGCTTCAACCTGCTGACCAAGTTCCTGGCGCCCACCCGCGGCACCATCACCTTCCAGGGGCGCGACATCACGGGGATGAAGGCCGCCGCCGTGGCGCGGCTGGGCCTCGTGCGCAGCTTCCAGATCTCGGCGGTGTTCCCGCATCTGAGCGCGCTGGAGAACGTGCGGCTGGCGCTGCAGCGGGTCCGCGGCAACAGCTTCGACTTCTGGAACCCGGAATCCCTGCTGCACCAGTATGACGACCGCGCCCGCGCCCTCCTGGTCGATGTCGGGCTGGAGGGCTACGAGGCGGAGCCGGCGGCCCTGCTGTCCTACGGCCGCAAGCGCGCGCTGGAGATCGCGACGACCCTGGCGCTGGAGCCGACCATGCTGCTGCTGGACGAGCCGACGGCGGGCATGACGCACGAGGACGTGGACCGCATCGTGGCGCTGATCCGCCGCATCCGCGCCGGGCGCACGATCCTGATGGTCGAGCACAATCTGAGCGTCGTGGAAGGCCTGTGCGACACCATCACCGTGCTGGCGCGCGGCCAGGTGCTGGCGGAGGGCGACTACGCGAGCGTCAGCCGCAACCCCGACGTCGTCACGGCCTATCTGGGATCGCCCGATGCTTGACGCGACCGCCCAGGGCGACCCGATGCTGCGGGTGTCCGGCCTCAACTCCTGGTATGGCGAGAGCCACATCCTGCACGGCGTCGATTTCGAGGTGCGGGAGGGGGAGGTCGTGACCCTCTTGGGCCGCAACGGCGCCGGCAAGACGACGACGATGAAGAGCATCATGGGCCTCGTGCCCCGGCGCGAGGGCAGCGTGCGCTTCAACGGCGCCGAGATCACATCCATGCGCCCGGACGGCATCGCCCGCGCCGGCATCGGCTTCTGCCCGGAGGAGCGCGGCATCTTCGCGAGCCTCAACGTGACGGAGAACCTGATGCTGCCGCCGCAGATCGCGCCGGGCGGCATGAGCGTGGCTGAGATCTACACCCTGTTCCCCAACCTCAAGGAGCGCGCCGGCAGCCAGGGCACCAAGCTGTCGGGCGGCGAGCAGCAGATGCTCGCCATCGGCCGCATCCTGCGCACCGGCGCGCGCCTGCTGCTGCTGGACGAGCCGACGGAGGGGCTGGCCCCGGTGATCGTGCAGCAGATCGGCCGCACCATCCGGGAGATCAAGGCGCGGGGCTTCACCGTGCTGCTGGTCGAGCAGAACTTCCGCTTCGCCGCCACCGTGGCCGACCGGCACTACGTCATGGAGCATGGCCGGGTGATCGACATGATCCCGAACAGCGAGCTGTCGGCGAACATGGGCAAGCTGCACGAGTATCTGGGCGTTTAAGAATTCGGGCGTTTAGCAACCCGGCCCCGGCATCATGCCGGGCCAAGAACGAGGAGCCTGTTATGCCGATGTCCCGCCGGGGCCTGCTGGGGTCCGCAGCCGCCGCGCTGCCGATCCTGGGCGTGCGTCGAGGGGTGGCGCAGTCGGGGGGCACGCTCAAGGTCGGCGTGCTGACCGACCTGTCGGGGCCGTATCAGGACCTCGCCGGGCCGCTCGCGGTCGGCGCGGCGCAGCTGGCCACCGAGGATTTCGGCGTCGCGGGCAAGGGCTTCCGGGTCGAGATCCTGCAGGCCGACCACCAGAACAAGGCCGACATCGGCGCCGGCATCGCCCGGCAATGGTTTGACCGCGAAGGCGTGGACATCATCGTCGAGGTCGCCAACAGCGCGGTCGCCCTCGCGGTCGCGGGCGTCGCCCGGGACAAGAACAAGGTGTACATCAACTCCGGCGCCGCGACCTCCGACCTCACCGCGGC
>CAHJXG010000195.1 GCA_903644035.1 Rhodospirillales bacterium | reverse complement strand
CGGTGGAGCGGGCCTCCGCGCCGAGCGGCGTCGCGCAGACCGCACCGAGCAGCAGCAGGACGGCGCCATACCCCGCGCTCAGCCGGCGGACCAGGCGCAGCGTGCCGGCCGCGTCCGGCCAGGACGGCCTCCCGCCTTGCGCCACCGGCCACGGATGCAGCGCGTTCAACGCAGCCCTTGACCCTTCACGCCCGCGATCACCGGCACCGTGCGCCGCTACGGCACGCAGCGCATCGAGCGTGGATGGAGCGCGATGGCGCAGCGGGCGAGCTTGCTGGACGAAAGATTATGGGCGTTGACGATATACCCGTCATGCGTGGCGTCCAGCACCGTGAAGCCATACTCGGACCGGTTGGCGGTGGCCTGGATAGCGATGGTCGGAATGCCCTCGATGCCGGGCAGGGCGTAGGCCGCGCCGGCATTGGTGCCCGTGGTGTCCGGCACGAAGGCCTGCGGCTGGTTGCCGTCGTTGTTGTCGAGCAGGGTGCCGGAGTTGCCGACGACCAGCTGCGGCGCATAGTCGCCGCCCTTGAAGTCGACGACCTGGAACTGGTGGTCATGGCCGGAGATCAGCAGCTTGACCTGCGCCGGCACCGCGCCGGGTGTGAGGCTGTCGAACACCGATTGCTGCGTGGCGTCGCCGCCGGCGAGGTTGCCGTTCAGCTTGGCGAGCCGGATGTCGTAGGTCGACTTGTGCGTGATGTAGAACACGTCGCGCTGGGCGAGCGGCGCCAGCACGGCGGCGAGCTGATCCCGGTAGATCTCCGGCAGCGTCCGGCCGTCGGTGGACACCGTCTTGATGTCGGCGGCGCTCGTGTTGGAGTCGCTGGAGTCGAACATCACCAGCGACACCCGGCCGGCATGCACCACGTAGGGCGGCGTGTGGTCGTAGGGCGTCAGCGGGCCTGCCGCGCCCGGCGCCCCGACCATCGGCACGTAGGGTCCCGTGCAGTCCACGGCGGCCTGGTCGTAGGGATAGGGGTCGAGCAGCCGGAACCAGCCCCGCGCGCCGCGGTTGCAGCTTTCGTGGTTGCCGCGGCTCAAGGCCAGCGGTGCTGCCGCGATCAGGTTCTTCGCCGGGCCGAACCAATCGGCATACCAGGAATCCCAGTTGTCGAAGGCCGGGGTGTTGGCGCATCCGGCGAAGCCCGCGGGACAGGGCTGCTCGCGATAGAAGAAGTCGCCGACATGGACGATCAGGTCGGGGTTGAACGTCGCGGCGTAGTTCGAGAGGAACTCCAGCGGGAACTGCCGGGGGTCGTTGCAGTCCTGCGTCCCGGTCACGGCGCTGGTGACGCGGCACCCGGTGTCGCCGACCACCAGGATGCGGCGCGGGTTGAGCACCGGCATCTTCAGCGCGACGCCCGCGACCTGCGCGGTCCCATGGCCGAAGGCCCGGATCGGCGCGCTTTCGCACATCAGGACGGGATAATAGGTTTTGGGCGCCTCCGCCGCGCCCGTGACGGGGCCGCGCTGCGTGAGCGCGACCGGCCGGCCGTCCAGGGAGGCCGCCGGGCACCCGTTGGCCGGATTGTCCTCGATGGCGCGGATCAGCACCTTGTTGCCGGGCGCGAACTGCACCCACTGGTTGACCACCGCGGCCTCGGCGGGGCCGGCCAGCAAGGCCCCGCCGGCAATCGCGGCCGCAACGCATATCCGTGACAGCATCGGTATACAGCCCCATTGTCTTCGCTGGGTTATATCGGCCGATTCTACACGAGCAATTAAGCTTGGGTTACGGTTTTCCTGAGTGGTTGAAGACCTGCGGCGAACGCACCGCTATTTTGGATGGCGTGGCGCCTCGGGGCCGTGGCGGCCGTCCGGACGGGTGCCGCCGTCGGGTGGCCCCTGGTGGTCGCCGGCGTCGTTGCGGCCCTTCTGCTGCTGGCGCTCGCGCGGGTTATGGTGGTGAGTCTCGGGCTTGTCGGCATTCTGGTGGCTGCTGCCGGGGCCGCCCACGGCGCGGTCGGCGTGCTCGGTCTTGGTGTTCTCGGTCATCGGTCGCTCCTTGTGGCCGGTGGTCCCAACGCGGGACAGGCCGGCGCGTTCACCGGCGGCGCGGCCCCTTGCCACGCCGCGGATCGGGGCCTTTCATGCCGACCGCGTCTGGAACCACGGAGTTGCCGATGACCGAGATCTGGCGCCTGTCCGCCGCCGCCCTGGCCCAGGCGATCCGTCGCCGGGAGGTCTCGGCGCGGGAGGCCGCCGACGCCGCGCTGGCGCGGCTCGACGCGGTGAACCCTGCGATCAATGCCGTGGTGGAGCACCGGCCCGACGAGGTGCGGGCGGCGGCCGACCGGATCGACCGGGCCATCGCCGCGGGGGACGACCCGGGCGTGCTGGCCGGCGTGCCGGTCACCGTGAAGGTGAACGCGGACCAGGCGGGCTTCGCCACCACCAACGGCGTGACGCTGCAGCGCGACCTGGTGGCGCGGTCCAACAGCCCCGTGGTGGACAACCTGCTGCGGGCCGGCGCGGTGCTGCTGGGGCGGACCAACGCGCCGGCCTTTTCGCTGCGCTGGTTCACCGCCAACCTGCTGCACGGCGACACCCGCAACCCGCGCGACCCGGCGCTGACGCCCGGCGGGTCCTCGGGCGGCGCC
>CAHJXG010000194.1 GCA_903644035.1 Rhodospirillales bacterium | reverse complement strand
CGATCGAACGCTGCGCCGTGCTGGGCGCCGGGCTGATGGGCAGCGGCATCGCCGCCCATCTTGCCAATGCCGGGCTGCCGGTGCTGCTGCTGGACCTGCCGGCCAAGGAGGGGCCGCGCAGCGCCATCGCCATGGGCGCCGTCGCGCGCATGATGCGGGCAGAGCCGCAGCCGTTCATGCTGCCGGAGTCTGCAAAGCTGATCACGCCGGGCAACCTCGACGACGATTTGGAAAAACTCGCCGGGTGCGACTGGATCATCGAGGTGGTGGTCGAGGACCTCGCGGTGAAGCGGGCGCTGTACGACCGCATCGACGCCGTGCGCAGGCCCGGCAGCATCGTGTCGAGCAACACCAGCACCATCCCGCTGCGCGCCCTCTCGGCCAAGCAGTCGGCGGCGTTCAAGCGGGATTTCTGCGTCACCCACTTCTTCAACCCGCCCCGCTACATGCGCCTGCTGGAACTCGTGACCGGCCCCGACACGCGGCCCGAGGTCGCCGATGAGCTGACGGCGCTGTGCGACGTGCGGCTGGGCAAGGGCGTCGTGCGCTGCAAGGACACGCCGGGCTTCATCGCCAACCGCATCGGCACCCACTGGATCACCGTCGCGGTGAACGAGGCGATTGCCCGCGGCCTGCCTGTTGAGGACGCGGACGCCGTGCACCGCCCGATGGGCATGCCAAAGACGGGCGTGTTCGGCCTGGTGGACCTGGTCGGGCTGGACCTGATGCCGCTGGTCGCCCAGTCGATGCTGATGAGCCTGCCGCCCGGCGACGACTTCCGCCGGGTGTTCCGCGAGCAGCCGCTGCTGGCCCGGATGATCGCGGAGGGCAACGTCGGGCGGAAAGGGAAGGGCGGCTTCTACCGCATGAGGGCGGGCAAGAAGCGGGTGCGGGAGGCCATCGACCTCGCGACCGGCGAGTATCGCCTGGCAGTGACGCCGCGGCTTGAGGCGGTCGAGGCGGCAGGCCGCGACCTCGGCGTGCTGGTGCGGCATCCCAGCCCGGCGGGCGAGTACGCGCACGCCGTGCTGGTGCAGGTGCTGGCCTATGCCGCGTCCCTGGTGCCCGCCATCGCCGACGACATCGCCTCGGTCGATGAGGCCCTGCGGCTCGGCTACGCCTGGGCGCAGGGGCCGTTCGAGCTGATGGACCGGCTGGGCGCCGATTGGCTGGCAGGTGCTGTCGAGGCAGCCGGGCTGCCGGTGCCGCCGCTGCTGGCGCTGGCGCGCGGGCGGTCGTTCTACCGCGTGCAGGATGGCGTGCTGCACGGCCTGACCTCGGCGGGCGAGTATGCGCCGGTGGCGCGGCCCGACGGCGTGCTGCTGCTCCAGGACATCAAGCGCGCGGCGAAGCCGGTGCTGCGCAACGGCTCCGCCAGCGTCTGGGACATCGGCGACGGCGTGCTGTGTTTCGAGTTCACCAGCAAGATGAACGCGCTCGACCCCGACAGCCTGGGGCTGCTGGGCGCGGCGCTGGGGATGGCGGCGCGGTCCCACAAGGGAATGGTGATCTACAACGAAGGCGAGAGCTTCTCGGTGGGCGCCAACTTGGGGCTGGCCCTGTTCGCCGCGAATGTGGCGGCCTGGCCGGTGATCGAGCAGCAGGTCGCGGGCGGGCAGGCGGCCTACAAGGCGCTGAAATACGCCCCTGTCCCCGTGGTCGGCGCGCCCTCCGGCATGGCGCTGGGCGGCGGGTGCGAGATCCTGCTGCATTGCAGCGCGGTGCAGGCCCATGCCGAGACCTATATGGGCCTGGTCGAGGTGGGCGTCGGCCTACTGCCGGGCTGGGGCGGCTGCAAGGAGCTGCTGGGGCGCTGGCAGGCGGACCCCAGGCTGCCGCGCGGCCCGATGCCGGCGGTGGCTAAGGCGTTCGAGGTGATCTCGACCGCGCAGGTCAGCAAGTCCGCCGCGCAGGCGCGCGCCCTGGGCTTCCTGCGCCCCACGGACGGGATCACCATGAACCGCGACCGGCTGCTGCATGATGCGAAGCAGCGGGTGCTGGCGCTGGCCGACGGCTACCAGCCGCCCAAGGCCTTCGAGTACAGCCTGCCGGGACCCGGCGGGCGCGTGGCGCTCGACCTCGCGGTGGAGGGGTTCGCCGCCACCGGCAAGGCGATGCCGCACGACGTGGTGGTGTCGAAGCAGGTGGCCCGCGTGCTGACCGGGGGCGACGCCGACCCGCTGGACGTCATGACCGAGGACGACGTGACCGCGCTGGAGCGCAGCGCCTTCATGGCCCTGGTCCGCACCCCCGCCTCGCTCGCCCGCACCGAGCACATGCTCGCCACCGGCAAGCCGCTCCGCAACTGAGGATACCCGACCCATGGCAACCTACGCCGCGCCCCTCCGCGACATGCGCTTCGTGCTGCACGAGCTGCTGGACAGCAGCGCGCTCTCGGGCCTGCCGGGCTACGAGCAGGTGAACCGGGAGCTGATCGACGCCGTGATCGAGGAGGCGGCGAAGCTCAGTCAGGAAGTGCTGTTCCCCCTCAACCTGTCCGGCGACGCGGAGGGCTGCACCTATGAGAACGGCGTCGTCCGCACGCCGAAGGGGTTCAAGGAGGCCTACCAGACGATGATCGAGGGCGGCTGGACCTCGCTCGCCTGCGATCCGGCCTATGGCGGCCAAGGGATGCCGATGCTGGTCAGCACGGTGTTCGAGGAGATGGTGTCGAGCGCCAATCTTGCCTTCGGCATGTATCCGGGCCTGTCGCACGGCGCCTACCGCGCCCTGCACGCCCATGGCAGCGAGGCGATGAAGGCGGAGTACCTGCCGAAGCTCGTGGACGGCACCTGGTCCGGCACCATGTGCCTGACCGAGCCGCAATGCGGCACCGACCTCGGCCTGATCCGCACCAAGGCCGAGCCGGCGGGAGACGGCAGCTTCCGCATCAGCGGCACCAAGATTTTCATCAGTGCCGGGGAGCACGACCTGACGGAGAACATCGTCCACCTCGTCCTGGCGAAGCTGCCCGGTGCGCCTGCGGGGACCAAGGGCATCAGCCTGTTTCTGGTGCCGAAGTTCGTGCCCACGGCGGACGGCAAACCCGGCCCGCGCAACGGCGTCACCTGCGGCAGCATCGAGCACAAGATGGGCATCAAGGCGTCCGCCACCGCCGTGCTCAACTTCGACGACGCGCAGGGCTGGCTGATCGGGCGGGAGAACAGCGGCATGCGCTGCATGTTCACCATGATGAACGCCGCCCGCCTCGCCGTCGGGATGCAGGGCCTGGGCATCGCGGAGACCGCCTACCAATCCGCCGCCGCCTACGCCAAGGACCGCCGCCAGGGCAAGTCGGCCGCCCGCAGCGATGCCAAGGAGACCAAGAGCACGGACGCGACCCCGGATGCTTCAAGCATCGGCGGCCCGAACGCCGCGGACCCGATCATCGTGCATCCCGACGTGCGCCGCATGTTGCTGGAGTCCCGGTCGATGACCGAGGCCGGGCGCGCCTTGTCCTACTGGGTCGGCCTGGAGCTCGACCGCGCCGAGCACCACCCGGACCCGGCGGTGCGGCAGGAGGCCGACGACCTGGTCGCCCTGCTCACCCCCATCGTCAAGGCCGCGCTGTCCGACCTGGGGTCGGAGGCGGCGAACAACGCGGTTCAGGTGCTGGGCGGCCACGGCTACGTGCACGAGTGGGGCGTCGAGCAGCTGGTCCGCGACGCCCGGATCGCGCAGATCTACGAGGGCACCAACGGCATCCAGGCGCTCGACCTCGTGGGCCGCAAGCTCGGCCAGGACGCTGGCCGTCTGCTGCGCCGCTTTTTCCATCCGGTCAGCGCCTGGCTGGAGGCGCATGCCGACGACGCGGAGCTTGCCGCCTTCGCCGGCCCGACCGCCAAGGCGTTCGGCCGCCTGCAACAGGCGACGCTGATGGTCGCGCAGCGCGGCATGGCGCGGCCGGAGGAGGCCGCTGCGGCCGCCACCGACTACCTGCGCCTGTTCGCCTTCGTCGCCATGGCGTTCATGTGGTGCCGCATGGCCGAGGTCGCGGGCGGCAAGCTCAAGGCCGGCGTTAACGGGGAGGCCGCGTTCTACGAGGCGAAGCTGGACGTGGGCCGCTTTTTCATGGCCCGCGTGCTGCCGCGGCACTCGACGCACTTCCAGGGCATCATGGCCGGTGGCGAGACGCTCCTGCACATGAGGGCGGAGGCGTTCTGACCCGGCGTGGGGCCGGCCTGCATCGGGACGAGCAGCCTTGAGGACGGTTTTCGGCTCCTTGAACTCGGCATAGGAAACCGTGGCCGAGTGCGACGACTGGATGCCCAGCCTCTCCGGCGTCGTGACCGCGCCTGACCTGTTCCGGCCGGTCGCGTTCCCGTGCCGGCACGTGTCGCGCTCGCGTCGCTGGAGCATCGCGGCACGCCGGCTAAGCTCGACAGCGACCCCGGAGGGTTGGCGTGCAACTTTTACCGCTCACGCACGCTTAACAGCCAATACACGTAACAATCAAAGGGCAGGGTAGATCACGATGAAGAAGTTATTGGTTGCAGTCATGCTTTTGGGCAGCGCGTCCGCCATGGCCCAGGCGCCATTCACCACGACGCAAAACCCGCCCGCGGGAGGCTCAAGCCAGTCGTCGCCGCAGCCGACGAACAGCCTGCCCCGGGCCTCCGGCACGGAGCGGCCGACCTTGCAGCCGGGGTCCAACCTCGGAGCGACCGACACCGCCCCGAAGAGGCCGGTCGCGAAGGCGGTTCGTTCGCCCCGGCCCCATCAGCAAAGGATGACCCAGTAGCCGATCCAGCGGCTCCGTTGACGTCCTAGGCCGCCACTGCCCCGACTGGGCGGTGGCGGCCTAACCGCGTTGTGCCCGCGGCGTCTTGCGGCTGGAGTATGACCGGCCCGGGCGTGCGCCCGACGTCCGCGCTTCGGCGCCGGCCGTCGCCGGCTCGATGCGGTTCCCGCCCTCGCTGGTGTGGCGCACCGCGGCCGCAAAGCGTTCGGCGCTTCCGGCCGTGATCTCGAACCGCGTGTCAGTGTCGAAGATGCGGATCGCGCCGATGTCGGCCTTGGTCACGCCGCCCATCCGGCAGATGATCGGGATCAGCCACTTGGGATCAGCGTTCTG
>CAHJXG010000193.1 GCA_903644035.1 Rhodospirillales bacterium | reverse complement strand
CGCGCCTGGCCATCGCTGGCGAGAACCCGTCCTTGCTCGCCGGGCAGGACCCGGCCCGGGTCGCCCGCGCCAACCGCGCCCGCTCCGTCGCCTACCGCCCGGCGCTCGAGCTGATCACCGGGTTCGGCATCAACTGGACCATCGCCAGCTACGCCACGCCCGCCTGGGCGCGCACGGTGTTCCCGGATTTGCCGGAGGACGCGGCGGTGGCCCGGCTGTGGGACGCGATCTTCGCGGCGTCCCGCATAGACGCGCCCGACCCGGTCGCCGCCTGGGCCGGGCACAACGCGGCGCTGCGTGCCCGCACCGCCATGCTCAACGCCCGCCGCTTTGCCGCCCTGCATTTCCGCGGCCCCGGCACCGACCTGCGGGTGGGCCTCTCGGATGGCCACCTCTGGCTTGGCGGCGCGGAGACGGCGAAGAACGGCGTCACCTGCAACCCCAACATCCCGACGGAGGAGGTGTTCACCACGCCGCACAGCCGGCAGGTGGACGGCACGGTGCGCAGCACGAAGCCGCTGTCCTACCAGGGCACGCTGATCCAGGACATCGCGGTGCGGTTCGAGGGCGGCGCCATCGTCGATGCCCAGGCGCGCGCCGGGCAGGAGGTGCTGCAGAAGGTGCTGGCCACCGACGAGGGCGCGCGGCGCCTCGGCGAGGTGGCGCTGGTGCCGCATTCCTCACCGATCTCCGCCAGCGGCCTGCTGTTCTTCAACACGCTGTTCGACGAGAACGCGGCCAGCCACATCGCGCTCGGCCAGGCCTACCGCACCTGCCTGGAGGGCGGCGCCACCGCGTCCGACGCCGAGCTGGCCGAGCGCGGCGCCAACAGCAGCCTGATCCACATCGACTGGATGGTCGGCTCGGGCGAGGTGGACGTGGACGGCATCGACGCGGCCGGAGACGCCGTGCCGGTGATGCGCCGGGGGGAATGGGCCGTGGCCGCCTGACCCTCCCGCCCGCCGGACGCCGGTCTGGTGTGCGCTGCAATATTTAGCATCTGCGACGGTTTTCGGCTAAACGTCGCCTCTACGCGGCGTTTCGGTCGCGGCCAATTGGTAAAATCATGTCCTTTCCGACCGTCAATCCGTCCCTCGACCGCGCGTTGACCGCGCGCGACTACCTCGAACCCACTGCCGTGCAGTCCGCTGTCCTCGTGGAGGAGGCGCAGGGGCGCGACCTCCTGGTGTCCGCGCAGACCGGCTCGGGCAAGACCGTCGCCTACGGCCTCGCCTTCGCCCCCACGCTGCTTGGAGATGCCGAGCGGTTCGACCGGCCCGGCGCGCCCCTCGCCCTCGCCATCGCCCCCACGCGGGAGCTGGCGATGCAGGTGCAGGGGGAGCTGGCCTGGCTGTATCAGCAGACCGGCGCCCGCATCGCGTCCTGCGTCGGCGGCATGGACAGCCGGGCGGAGCAGCGAACGTTGGCGGCCGGGTGCCACATCGTCGTCGGCACGCCGGGGCGGCTGCGCGACCACCTGGAGCGCGGGCGGCTCGACCTCGGCAGCCTGCGCGTCGCCGTGCTGGACGAGGCCGACGAGATGCTGGACCTGGGTTTCCGCGAGGACCTGGAGTTCATCCTGGACGCGACGCCGGGCGAGCGGCGCACCCTGCTGTTCTCCGCCACCATCCCCAAGGAGATCGCCTCCCTGGCCCGCCGCTACCAGCGCGACGCGCTGCGGGTGGACGTGGGCGGGCGCAACGAGCCGCATGGCGACATCGAGTACCGCGCTGTCACCATGGCGCCGCACGATGCGGAGCGCGCGGCGGTCAACGTGCTGCGCTACTTCGAATCACGGGCCAGCCTGGTGTTCTGCGCGACGCGGGACGGCGTGCGCCGGCTGCATGGCCGCCTGATCGAGCGCGGCTTCGACGCCGTGGCGCTCTCGGGCGAACTCAGTCAGCACGAGCGGACCAACGCCCTGCAGTCCCTGCGGGACGGACGCTCGCGCGTCTGCGTCGCGACCGACGTGGCGGCGCGGGGCTTGGACCTGCCGGACCTCGACCTCGTGATCCACGCGGATTTGCCGACCAACAAGGAAACCATGCTGCACCGCAGCGGGCGGACCGGGCGGGCGGGACGCAAGGGCACCTCGGTGCTGCTGGTGCCCCTCCCGAAGCGCCGCCGGGCCGAGCAGCTGATCGCCGCCGCCGGGGTGGACGCGGGTTGGAGCGACCCGCCCTCCGCCGAGCTGATCCGGGCGCGCGACCAGGAGCGGCTGCTGGCCGACCCGATCCTGGCGGAGGAGCCGGTCGAGGAGGACCTGGCGCTGGCCCGGCTGTTGCTGGAGGGGCGTCCGGCCGAGTGGATCGCCGCGGCGCTGGTCCGCAGCTACCGTGCCCGCCTGCCGGCACCGGAGGATCAGTTCGATCCGGCCCCCGCCGCGGCGTCCCGGCAGGTCGGCGAGCGTTTCGTGCGTGAACCCGGCGAACGCTTCGTGCGCGAGCCCCGCGCGCCACAGCGGTCCGCGGAGGGCGGCGCCTGGTTCCGGCTGAGCATCGGCCGGCGTCAGAACGCTGATCCCAAGTGGCTGATCCCGATCATCTGCCGGATGGGCGGCGTGACCAAGGCCGACATCGGCGCGAT
>CAHJXG010000192.1 GCA_903644035.1 Rhodospirillales bacterium | reverse complement strand
TGGCCATCCACTGCCACCAGAGCGGGGCGGAGGCCGAGGCGCTGGCGGCGCAAATCCGGCCCCGCGGCGTCCGCGCGGCGGTGCTGACGGCCGACCTCGGCGACGAGGCCGCCGTGCAGGGCCTTATCCCTGCCGCCACCGCGGCGCTCGGCCCCATCGGCGTGCTGGTCAACAACGCCAGCACCTTCGAGCGCGACGAGTGGGACGACGCGACCCGCGCAAGCTGGGACGCCCACATGGAACCCAACCTGCGCGCGCCCTTCGTGCTGATGCAGGCCATGGCGCGCGCCCTGCCGGAGGCGGCCAGCGGCGCCGTAGTCAACCTGATCGACCAGCGGGTGTGGTCGCTCACCCCGCACTTCATGTCCTACACGGTGTCAAAGGCGGCGCTCTGGGCGCTCACGCGGCAGATGGCGCTGGCGCTCGCGCCGCGCATCCGGGTCAACGCCATCGGTCCCGGCCCCGCGCTGCCCAGCCCGCGGCAGACCGAGGAGCAGTTCGCCCGGCAATGCGCCTCCGTCCCGCTGCGCCACGGCACCAGCCCGGCGGAGGTCGCCGGCGCCGTCCTCGCCATCCTGGCGCTGCCGGCGATGACCGGGCAGATGATCGCGCTGGACGGCGGCCAGCACCTGCAATGGCAGCCGGGCGGTGGGGACATCGCTGAATGAACGGGGCTGAATGAGCGGGGCCGCATGAACGGGATCGCGGCGGCGGGCGTCCGCCACGTCTTCCTGCGCGACATGGTCCTGCAGGCCAGCATCGGCTGGTATCCGCATGAGCACGGCCGGCCACAGCGCGTCCGCATCAACATCGACCTCGGCGTCGAGGAGGACGCCGACACGTCCGATCATCTGAGCCGGGTCGTCAGCTACGAGACGGTGGCCTCCGCCGTCAGGGCCATCACCGGCGCCGGGCACATCAAGCTGGTGGAGACGCTGGCTGAGCGAGTCGCGGCGGCCTGCCTTGCGGACCCGCGGGTGCTATTCGCGCACGTGCAGGTTGAAAAGCTGGACGTGTTCCCCGACGCCGCCGCCGCCGGCGTCGCCATTCTCCGGCGGCGCGGCGACGCCGTTCCGTGAGAGCGGCGGGAAGGTTGTCCACGGTCCAGGGCGCATTCCCAATGATTGCAGATAGATGCGCATTGACGCTGAACGGGGCGCAGGCGCAGGACGGAAGAAGCAACAAACACAGCTACTTAAGGATTTTGCTTAAAGTTTGAGCAATCTCATGCAACGACCGTGAATCCACGGGAAAACACGACTTATCCGCAGCCTTTCCACAAAGTTGTCCACAGTTTCTGGGGATGGAATGGTTTGGGCGGCATGGGCTGCCCGCGGCGGGAGCACTTGAGGCCGGGGCGGTCGTGCCCCTATTGACACCCATGCGCCATGCCGATCCCCATCTCGCGTCCCCTTCCGTGCCTGCTCCGGCGTCCGCTTCGGCCACGGCGGCCGCCTCCAGCGACGGGCCGAAAGGCGTCGTCGTGATCGAGCGCGCGCTGCTCACCATGCCGCTCAGCCCCGGCGTCTACCGCATGTTGGACGGCCGCGGCGACGCGCTCTATGTCGGCAAGGCCAAGAGCCTCAAGAAGCGCGTCTATTCCTACACCCAGCTCGCCCGGCTGAACGAGCGGCTGCGGCGCATGGTGTCGGAGACGGTCTCGATGGAGATCGTGACGACGCACACCGAGGCCGAGGCCCTGCTGCTGGAGGCGAACCTCATCAAGCGGCTGAAGCCGCGGTTCAACATCGTGCTGCGGGACGACAAGAGCTATCCCTGGCTGATGCTGACGGAGGACCATCCGTTCCCGCAGATCGTCAAGCACCGCGGGTCGCGCACGCGCAAGGGCAGCTATTACGGGCCGTTCGCCTCCGTGTGGTCGGTGAACCAGACGGTCAACGCCATGCAGCGCGTGTTCCTGCTGCGCTCCTGCCAGGACAGCGTGTTCGCCAACCGCAGCCGGCCCTGCCTGCTCCACCAGATCCGCCGCTGCTCCGCCCCCTGCGTCGGCCGGGTCGGCGCGGAGGAGTACGGGCACCTGGTGAGCCAGGCCCGCGCCTTTTTGGGCGGCAAGGCCAACACGGTGCAGCAGGAACTGGCGCGCGAGATGGAAGGGGCGGCGGAGCACCTGGAATACGAGCGCGCGGCGGCGATCCGCGACCGCATCCGCGGCCTGACCCACGTGCAGGGCACGGCGGTGATCAACCCGGCGAGCCTCACCGACGCAGACGTCATCGCCGGGCACCAGATCGGCGGGCAGACCTGCGTCCAGGTGTTCTTCATCCGCGGTGGGCGCAACAACGGCAACCGGGCATTCTTCCCGACCCACACGCGCGACACGGAGCTGGACGCCGTGCTGGCCGCCTTCGTCGCGCAGTTCTACGACGACAAGCCCGCGCCCGGCGCCGTGCTGCTGAACCACGCGCTGCCGGAGGAGGAGCTGGTGGCGGAGGCGCTGTCGATGAAGGCGGGGCGCAAGGTCGCGCTGACGGTGCCGGCCCGCGGCGAGAAGCGCGCCGTCGTGCTGCACGCCGAGACCAACGCGCGGGAGGCGCTGGAGCGCAAGCTGGCCGAGACCGCGGGCCAAGCCAAGCTGCTGGAGGGCGTCGCCGAGCTGTTCGGCCTGCCCGCGCAGCCCGCCCGGATCGAGTGCTACGACAACAGCCACATCATGGGCACCGCCGCCTATGGCGTGATGGTCGTGGCGGGGCCGGACGGGTTCCAGAAGAGCGCCTACCGCAAGTACGGCATTCGCGGCCCGATCGCGCCCGGCGACGACTTCGCGATGATGCGGGAGGTGCTGGAGCGCCGCTTCGGCCGCGCGCTCAAGGAGCAGGCGGCCAGCGACAGCGGCGAGGGCGAGGCGCCGGCCCTGCCGGACCTGGTGCTGATCGACGGCGGCGCCGGGCAGCTCTCGGCGGTGCGCGGCATCATGCAGGACCTCGGCATGCACACGATCCCGCTGGTGGCCATCGCCAAGGGTCCCGACCGCGACGCGGGGCGCGAGTGGTTCCACGTGGACGGCCGCGCACCGTTCCAGCTGCCGCCGCGCGACCCGGTGCTGTACTACCTGCAGCGCGTCCGCGACGAAACCCATCGCTTCGCCATCACGACGCACCGGGCGGGCCGCAGCAAGGCGCTGGTCACCAGCGAGCTGGACGAGGTGCCAGGCGTGGGCAGCGCCCGCAAGCGCGCGCTGCTGAACCGGTTCGGCTCGGCCCGCGGGGTCAAGGCGGCGGGCCTCGCGGATTTGGAGGCGACGCCCGGCATCAACACCGAGACGGCACGGCGCATCTATGCGTATTTCCACCCAGGCTCGGCGCGGGAGGCAGGATAGGGTTCCTGACGGCGGCGACACGATGAGGGAGGGCACCATGAACCAACTCGATCTGAAGGGCCGCACGGCCGTGGTCACCGGCGGCGCGCGGGGAATCGGCCGCGCCATCACGGAGCGCATGCTGGCCTCGGGCGCCGCGGTCGCCATCTGGGACCTGGACGCGGCGGCGATGGCGCAGACCGCGGAGGAGCTGGCGCCGCAGGGCACCGTCAGCACGCACCAGGTCGAGCTGACGGACCAGGCCGCGGTGGGTGCCGCCACGGAGGCCACGCTGGCGCGGCACGGCGCGGTCGACATCCTGGTCAACAACGCCGGCATCACCGGCGGCAACGCGCCCACCTGGGATCTGGCGGCGGACGCCTGGCGCCGGGTGGTCGAGGTGAACCTGATCGGGCCGTTCCTGGCCTGCTCGGCCGTCATCCCCGGCATGGTGGCGCGCGGCTACGGGCGGGTGGTCAACATCGCCTCCGTCGCCGGCAAGGAGGGCAACCCCAACGCGTCGCATTACAGCGCCAGCAAGGCCGGGCTGATCGCGCTGACGAAATCGCTGGGGAAGGAGCTGGCCGGCAAGGGCGTGCTGGTGAACTGCGTGACGCCGGCGGCCGCCAAGACCGACATCTTCGCGCAGATGTCACCGGCGCAGATCGACTACATGCTGTCGAAGATCCCGATGGGCCGCTTCGTCGAGGTGCGCGAGATCGCGGCCCTGGCCTGCTGGCTCGCGACCGAGGACTGCTCGTTCAGCACCGGCGCCACCTTCGACATCACCGGGGGACGCTCGACCTACTGATCCGGCGGCGCGCGGGTCAATTGGTTGGCTGACCTTGATGGGACGGGCTAAGGTGCGCGGGCATGCTGACCGACCTCCCCAACCTGCTGACCCTATCGCGGATCGCCGCGATCCCGCTGCTGGTGGCGGTCGTCGCGGTGCGCACGCCGGCGGCGGATTTCCTGGCCTGCATCGTGTTCTCCGCCGCCGCGATCACCGACTACTTCGACGGCAAGATCGCGCGCGGACGGCGGCAGATGTCGGATATCGGCCGCATGCTGGACCCCATCGCCGACAAGCTGCTGGTGGGTGCCACGCTGATGCTGCTGGCGGGGCAGGAGCGGCTGTCGGCCTGGGGCCTCTACCCCGCCATCGTCATCCTGCTGCGCGAGATCCTGGTCAGCGGGCTGCGCGAGTACCTGGCGGGGCTGCGGGTGGGCCTGCCGGTCACCGGCCTTGCCAAGTGGAAGACCGGCTTCCAGATGGGGGCGCTCGGCACGCTGCTGGCAGGGGATTCGTCGGCCCGTCTGCTGCACCTGCAGATCCTGCCGGTGGCCGGGATCGGCGAGGCGATGCTGTGGGTCGCGGCCGGGCTGACGCTCTGGACCGGCTGGGACTACCTCGTGGCGGGCCTGCGGCACGCAACCATTCCGCGGGCGGACGCACAGGGGGCGCAAGGCCCCTGAATGCGCGGGTCCCGCTGCCTTGAGCATTTTCCAGAGCCCATGCACAATCCCGACGGCCCAGTGGCCGCGACAGGAGCCTTCATCCAAATGCGGCGTATCGTCATGCTCGGCCTTCTTGCCCTCCTGCCCGGCTGCACGGGGTTCGGCACGTTCCTCGACCACACCTTCACCGTGCCGGGCGAGAACCCGAACCGCCCGATGGCGGACAGCGAGAACGTGCGCCGCTCGTTGGGGATGGACATCGACGTCACGCCGCTGACGCCGGAGCCTGGCAACGTCTGGCCCGGCCCGCAAGCCCCCGAGCCGACGCTCAGGGACGTCGAGCAGCGGCCGAGCAATGTGGATGAGCCGTCAACGGTGGTGCCGGGCGCCCGTCCGGGCTTGCCGGCCGGACGCCAGCCACGGCCGGCGCGCGGCA
>CAHJXG010000191.1 GCA_903644035.1 Rhodospirillales bacterium | reverse complement strand
GCGGACCCGGTCGGTGCGGTAGGCGACCGCCACGTCCGCACCCTCGGTTGCCAGGGCCAGGCTGATGGCCCGGCCGATGCCGCGCCCGCCGCCCGTGACCAGCGCGGCGGAGCCATGGAGGCGTCCGCTCATGCCGCCCGGAACCGCAGCGGGCTGAGCGTGGCGAGGTCGATCCCGGGCACGTCGCCGTCCAGCACCAGCCCGGCGGCGATCCGGCCCACCGCGGGCGCCAGCATGAAGCCATGGCCGGACAGGCCGTTGGCGCAAAGGAAGCCCTGCACCTCCGGCACGCTGCCGATGATGCCGACATGGTCGGGCGACATCTCCACCAGCCCGGCCCAGGCGGTTTCCACGCGGACGCCCTCCAGCCTGGGAATGCGGTGCGCGGCCACGCGCAGCACGTCGGGCAGGAACTCCCAATCGACGTCCACATGCTCCCCCGTGGCATCGGGCTGGCGCATCCCCAGCAGCATCCCCTCCCCTTCCTCGGCCGCGAACAGCGTGGTCGCCGGCTCCACCAGCACCGGGCGCCCCGGCGTCAGTCCGGTCACGGGCGCGGTGACGAACTGGTGCATCCGCACCGGGCGCACCGGCAGGTCCACCCCGGCCATGCGCCCCACCGAGGCGGCGTTCGGCCCTCCGGCGTTGACCACCCAATCGGCCCCCAGCGTCTCGCCGCCTGCCGTCACCCCGGTCACGCGGCCGTTGACCACGGTGACGGCCGTCACCGCGCTGTTCTCGCGGATCTCGACGCCGCGGCGCCGGAGCGCACGAGCCAGGCCGGCCACGGCCGCCAGCGGGTGGGCGCGCCCGTCCGTCGGGCAGCAGCTCCCGGCCAGAACGCCCTCGAGGTTGACCTCCGGCACCAGCGCGCCGATTCCTACGGGATCGAGCATGCGGCTGGGAACACCGCAAGCGACCTGCAACGCGACGTTGCGCTCGGCATCCGCCACCAGAGCGGGCGTCGTGAGCAGGTATAGGTATCCGACCTGGCGAAAGTTCATGGACGCCCCGAAGACGGCCTCGAACCGCTCCCAGAAGGCGACCGACTCCCGTGCCATGCGGATTTCGGTCTCGCGGGCGAACTGCTGCCGGATGCCGCCGGACGCCCGTCCCGTGGAGCCTGCGCCCGCCGTCGCCCGCTCGCACACCACCACGTCGGCGCAGCCGCGCTGGACCAGGTGCCAGGCCGTGCAAAGCCCGACGATGCCGCCCCCCACCACCACCACGCGCGGCGTCGCGGTCACGAGGCCCGCACCGCCTGCAGCCCGGCGTGGGGATCGAGCGGCGTCACGTCCAGGTCCACGTCCTCGTAGGCCTGGATCGCCGCCAGGGCGGCGGGCGCCTCCGCCAGCCAAAGGTCGCGCACCAGCCCCGATATCAGGCGCTGGATGCCGTATTTCATGCCGGTGAGCGACGCGCCGGAGTAGCCGACGCTGGCCGTGGCGCTGTAGGTGAAGTTGTGGATGTTGCCGAGGAACGGCGCCGCCCCCGGCTCGCGCTCCTGGAACGACAGGTCCGCGTTCAGGTAGGGGAAATGGGCGACCACCGGGTTCTCCTCGCCAGGCGGCGGCGTGAAGCGGTCCTGCCACAGGGCGATGTGCTCGGCGAAGGCCGCAAGCTCCGGCCGCAGCCGCACGTCGATCGTGTAGCCGGTGCCGAGGACGAGGAAGTCGTAGCGCCCGACCGTGCCGTCGCTGGCCGTCAGCACGACGTCGTCCCCGTCCATCGCGACGCCGGACCAGGTCGTGCCCTTGCGCAGCCGGTAGTTGCCGAACGCGGCGCAACGGTTGATCCCGTCCTGGGTCGGCGGCCCGCTGCGCAGGAACAGGATGCGCATCCACCGCCAGCGGGCGAGGTCGTCCATCTCCCCGAAATGGCGCAGGAACCCGGCCTTCTCCATCCAGCGCGCCGGGTTCACGTTGGGAATCTCGGCCCGGCGCACGAACTGCGTCACGCCCGCCGCCCCCGCCTCCAGCAGCGCCGCCGCCGTGTCGAAGGCGGACGCGCCGCCGCCCAGCACGGCCACCCGGCGGCCACGGTGCTCCGACACGTCAAATGCCCAGTTTGTGTGCGCGAACCGCTCCGGCGGCAGGCAGCGCAGGTCCAGGTCCGGAAGGCGCCAGTCCCCGTTGCCCTCGATCCCGGTGGCCAGCACCACCTTGCGGGCGAGCAGCGCTGAGGGCCCGTCGGGGCCGCGGACATGGACGCGCAGCAAGCCGTCCGCCGGCTCGATGCGGGACGCCTCGGTCTCGTGACGGACCGGCAGGTCCAGTTCCGTCCGGTACCAGTCCAGGTACTCCTGCCAGGCTTCGCGCGGGTACTTCCCCAGCGCGTCCCACGCAGCATCGCCGAAGCGGGCGCGGTAATAGGCTTGCGGGGTCAGCGACGGCACGCCCAGGTCCGGTCCGGTCACGTGCTTGGGCGACCGGAAGGTCAGCATGCGGGCGTAGGTCTTCCAAGGCCCTTCGCGCCCGGGACCGGCGCGGTCCAGCACCAGGACGTTGCCGACCCGCTCCCGCCGCAGCCCGAACGCCAGCGCCAGGCCGCCCTGCCCGGCGCCGATCACCAGCACGTCCCAGACATGCTCGCCTGCCGGGCCGGTGCGCGGCGTGATCCAGTCGAGCTGCGGGTAGTCGAGCAGTGCCAGTTCCACGCGCACCCGCTCAGCCAGCGCGCCGAGCCGGGCGGCGGCGTCCGGCAGGTCCGCCACGTCCAACCCGGCGCGCGGGTCCAGCAGGGAGAGTGCCGTGCGTCCGAACGTGCCGTGCGCCGACGGCTGTGATGCGGGGCTGTCGTTCATCTGGTCCCAAGAAGTGGTGCAAATTCCGCGCCATGGCGCCGAACTTGCAAGACGGATAGCAGATTTTCCGGAAGGCCGACCATGACGATTGCGCGCCGTCTGCTCCTGGGTACCGCTGCAG
>CAHJXG010000190.1 GCA_903644035.1 Rhodospirillales bacterium | reverse complement strand
GTGCCCATGGAGCCGGCGCGGGTCTGGGCGCTGCTGGCGGAGATCGCTCGGCAGGACGCCGTCGTGCGGCTGGATTAGCCCCGCCGCGCCGCGATCAGGAACTCGCGGTTGCCTTCCGGCCCGGTGATCGGGCTGGCCTCGATCCCCAGCACCTGCCAGCCCGGCAGCCCCGCCCACCACTCCCGCACCCGGGCGCACACCGCGCGGTGCACCGCCTCGTCCCGCACCACCCCCTTTGACCCCACCTGGCCTGGCCCGGCCTCGAACTGCGGCTTGATCAGCGCCACCGACCAGGCGCCCGGCGCGCACAGGGCGAGCGGCGCCGGCAGTAGGGTCGAGAGCCCGATGAACGCCGCGTCGCACACGAGCGCCTGCACGGGGTCCGGCACCTGCGCCGCCGTCAGGTAGCGGGCGTTGGTCCGCTCATGCACCACCACCCGCGCGTCGGTGCGCAGCCGCCAGGCGAGCTGGCCATGGCCGACATCGACCGCATGGACCCGGGCCGCGCCGTGATGCAGCAGCACGTCGGTGAACCCCCCGGTGCTTGCCCCCACGTCGAGCGCGGTCCGCCCCGCCGCGTCCAGCCCGAAATGCCGGATCGCGTGGTCGAGCTTCAGCCCGCCGCGCGACACCCAGGGGTGGTCCTGGCCCCGCACCTCCAGCGCCGCATCCACCGGCAAGCCGTCGCCCGCCTTGTCCACCCGGCGCTCCCCGCTCCACACCTTGCCGGCCAGGATAAGGGCCTGCGCCCGGGTGCGGCTCTCGGCCAGGCCGCGATCCACCAGCAGTTGGTCCGCGCGTCGCTTCGGCAATGAGGGGCGCCTCTTTGGTGAGTCTGTCAGTGAAACAGGCGAGGTGCGGCTTAGCCAGCGCTTTCTTCCTGCCGCCGCCCGCTTGCGCCGGGGCGGACCTGCACGGACAACCCGGCCATGACCCCCCACACGCTCCGCCGATTCGCGCTCCCCGCCGGCTTCTTCGTGCTGGCGTTGCTGACCGGCTGGCTGCTGGCGGGCGTGCTGCCGCTGGGTCAGGCGGCGGACGAGGCGGCGCATGCCGTCCGGGTCGATGCCCTGTCGCATGGCCGTCTCCTGGGACACCGGGAGGGCACGGCCGGCGGCTTCACCACGCCGCCCACCCTGGCGGATGTGGCGTTCAAGAGCTTCCCCCGTCACCCTCAGACCCGGGCGGAGCGGGACGCGGCGGAGGCTGTGGCCTGGGGCGCCCCGGCGCGGTTCATCGAGCTGGGCACCATCGCGACCTATTTTCCGACGGTTTACCTTCCTGCGGCGACCGCTGTCCTTGCAGCCCGGCGGCTGCACATGACGCCAGCGCAGGCATTCATGACAGGGCGACGGATGAACGTCCTGACGTTCGCCCTGGCGGGCGCTGCGGCGCTGGCGCTGGCACGGCGCGGCCGGACGCTGATCGCGGCGGTCCTGCTGCTGCCGATGTCGCTGGGCCTGGCAGCGAGCCTGAGCGGCGACGCCATCATGATCGCCATGGCGGCGCTGGCGGCGGCGTGCCTCACCCGGCGCGGCCATCGGGAGTGGTGGGCGGCGGCAGCGCTGCTGACGCTGGTCGGCTTGACCAAGCTTCCCTACGCACCGCTGCTTCTGGCACTTGCGACGGGACGGCCGGCGCTGCCGGTGCGGCTCGGCGTCGTGATCCTGTCAGCAGCCCTGATGCTGGGGTGGGCGGCGTACAACCAGGCAACGGTGATGGGGATCACGGGCCTGCCACCCTACGACGCCGGGCCGCTCTGGCCCGGACCACCACGGCAGTTCGTCGCAATCGACCCGGCCGCGCAACTCCAGGTCCTTATGGAACACCCAGTTCAGGCCTTAGCGTTGATCGTCCGAACCCTGCGGCAGGAGACCCAGCTTTGGCCCAACCTGATCGGCGAACTGGGCTGGCTGAGCATCACGCTGCCAAACTGGCTTTATGCGCTATGGACCTGCACGCTGGCGGCGGCGGCGCTCGGCCTCCTTGTTGAACGCAACTCCGGTCCAACCTCTGCCCTGGCCGCCCTGCTCGGCGTGACGCTCAGCGCCTGGGCCGTCATGCTGGCGCAGTATCTCGGCTGGACCCAGGTGGGCGCCACGGTGATTGCCGGGGTGCAGGGCCGCTATTTCCTGCCGCTGCTGCCGTTCCTCGCCCTCGCCATCCCCTGCCTGCGTCCGCTGCGCCTGCCCGGCCTCGAAGCCGTGCCGCTCGCCGCCGGGGTCGTGAGCGCCGCGACGGTGCCGGTGGTGGTGGCCCTGGCGTCCCTTCTGCGCTGATGCGTGCGGGACGCCAAACCCTCCGCGCACGCTCGCCACCACCCAACCCGCATGTCGAGGGCAGGCCCAAAGAGTTCCCAAATCGGGAATAGTTTTTGCCCCGAATTTGGGGCCGTGCTATACAATGATCGTGCAGATCATCGCCAAGCGGACGTTGCGGGTGTTCTGGGACGGCCATCCCCAAGCAAGGACGCCATTGCAGTCTTGGTTTGCAGTGGTCAGCAAGTCGGCGTGGAACGGCCCGGCGGACGTCAAGGAGGAGTTCGGGGCGATGGTGGACTTCGTGGCCGATAACCGAGTGATCTTCGACATCAGCGGCGACAAGTACCGGCTCGTGGTGCGCGTCGCCTATTCGCACAAGCGGGTCCTGATCAAGTTCGTCGGCACCCACGCCGACTGCGACAAAATAGATGCAAGGACCGTGTGATGGACATCCGACCGATCAAGACCGAGGCCGATTACGACTGGGCGCTGACGGAAATCGAGCACTACTTCGATGTGGAACCGAAGCCGGGCACCCCGGAAGGCCAGCGGTTCGACGTGCTGGCGAGCCTGATCGAGCACTATGAGAGCCGGGCTTGGCCCATCGACCTGCCCGACCCCGTGGAGGCGATCCGCTACCGCATGGAGCAGGGCGGCCTCACGCAAGCCGACCTGGCCCGGCTGCTCGGGTCGCGCCCACGCGCTTCCGAGGTGCTCAGTCGTCGTCGCGCGCTCACCAAGGAACAGGCGTTCAAGCTGCACCGCGCGTGGCGCATCCCGGCCGAGGTGCTGATCCAGCCCTATCATGTCGGCGGGACGTAGCGGCGGCGCTAATGCCCGCGCGACACCACGTAGTCCGCGAGTGCCCGCAGCCGGGCAGCGCGTTCGTCGAATGCCGCCAGATGCCGCGTCGCCTGCTCCGCCAGCATGGCCGCCTGCGCCCGGGCGCGCTCGACGCCCAGGAGCGCCACGACGGTCGCCTTGCCCGCCGCCTG
>CAHJXG010000189.1 GCA_903644035.1 Rhodospirillales bacterium | reverse complement strand
GCGACGTGGATGCCGGCCTGGCGCATCGCCTCGAACTTGGCTTCGGCCGTGTCCTTGCCGCCGCTGATGACGGCGCCGGCATGGCCCATGCGGCGGCCCGGCGGTGCCGTGGCGCCGGCGATGAAGCCGACCACGGGCTTCTTGGCGCCGCTGCGGGCGATGAACTCGGCGGCGTCGATCTCGCTCTGGCCGCCAATCTCGCCGATCATGATGATGCTCTGGGTCTCGGGGTCGGCCAGGAACATCTCCAGCACCTCGATGAAGTCGGTGCCCTTCACCGGGTCGCCGCCGATCCCGACGCAGGTGCTCTGCCCCAGCCCGGCCGCCGTCGTCTGGCTCACCGCCTCGTAGGTCAGCGTGCCGCTGCGGCTGACGATGCCGACGGTGCCGCGGCGGTGGATGTGGCCCGGCATGATGCCGATCTTGCAGGCCTCCGGCGTGATGACGCCGGGGCAGTTGGGGCCGATCAGCCGGGAGGCCGAGCCGGACAGCGCCCGCTTCACCCGCACCATGTCCAGCACCGGGATGCCCTCGGTGATGCAGATGATCAGTGCGATCTCGGCGTCGATGGCCTCCAGGATGGCGTCGGCGGCGAACGGCGGCGGCACGTAGATCGCGGACGCCGTGGCGCCCGTCGCCTCCCGCGCCTCCGCCACCGTGTCGAACACCGGCAGGTTCAAGTGCTGGCTGCCGCCCTTGCCCGGAGTCACGCCACCCAGCACCTTGGTGCCGTAGGCGATGGCCTGCTCCGAGTGGAAGGTGCCCTGCGCGCCGGTGAAGCCCTGGGTGATGACGCGGGTGTCGGCGTCGACGAGCACGGCCATTATGCGGCCTCCTTCACGGCGCGGACGACCTTCTCGGCGGCGTCGGCCAGGTTGTCGGCGCTGACGATGGGCAGGCCGGATTGCGCCAGGATCTCCTTGCCGAGATCGACGTTGGTGCCCTCCAGCCGCACCACAAGCGGCACGCCGAGGCTCACTTCGCGCGCGGCGGCGATCACGCCCTCCGCGATCACGTCGCAGCGCATGATGCCGCCGAAGATGTTGACCAGGATGCCCTCCACGTGCGGGTCGGACAGGATGATCTTGAACGCCGCCGTCACCCGCTCCTTGGTGGCGCCGCCGCCGACATCCAGGAAGTTTGCGGGACTGCCGCCATAGAGCTTGATGATGTCCATGGTCGCCATCGCGAGGCCCGCGCCGTTGACCATGCAGCCGATGGTGCCGTCGAGCGCGATGTAGTTCAGGCTGTACTTGGCGGCCTCCAGCTCCTTGGGGTCCTCCTCCGCCTCGTCCCGCAGCTTCTCCAGGTCCGGCTGGCGATACAGCGCGTTGTCGTCGAAGCTGACCTTGGCGTCGAGCGCGATGATGTCCCCGGTCCCGGTCACGACCAAGGGGTTGACCTCGACGATGGCGCAGTCGAGTTCGGTGAAGGCGCGATACATCGCCGTGACGAACCTCGTGAAGGAGGCGACCTGCTTGCCCTCCAGCCCCAGGCCGAAGGCGAGCGTGCGGGCGTGGTGCGGGAAGATGCCGGAGGCCGGGTCCACGGCCACGCGCATGATCCGCTCGGGCTGCGTCTCCGCCACCTGCTCGATCTCCATGCCGCCCTCGGTCGAGGCGACGACGGTGATGCGCGACGTCTCCCGGTCCACCAGCAGCGAAAGGTACAGCTCGCGCTTGATGTCGCAGCCGGCCTCCACGTACACGCGGCTGACCCGGCGGCCGGCGGGGCCGGTCTGCTTGGTGACGAGGACATGGCCGATCATCGCCGACGCGGCCTCCAGCGCCTCCGCGGCCGACTTGGCGAGGCGCACGCCGCCCTTGCCGGCCGGGTCATGCGCGAAGTGCCCGGCGCCGCGCCCGCCCGCATGGATCTGCGACTTCACGACATACACCGGGCCGGGCAGCTTCTCGGTCGCCAGCGCGGCCTCTTCGGGCGTCCAGGCGACGAAGCCCTGCAGAACCGCCACGCCGTAGCCGCGCAGCAGTTCCTTCGCCTGATACTCATGGATGTTCATTCGGCCTCTCCGCTCGCCGCAGGTGAGTGTCCTGCCCCTCGTGGCATACAGCTATTGGGCTGGACTCTACTAGCCTGCTTGAACGGACCGGCGCGGGGCGGCCTCGCCCGGGAGCCGCTGGAGGAACTGCCCCAGGGCCGCGTTGAACGCGCCGGGCTGCTCCAGGTGGGCGAGGTGCCCGACGCCCTCCAGCGCGACGTACTGCGCGCCGGGGATGCGGGCGGCCATGCGTTCCATGCCCGGCGCCGGCGCCGCGGTGTCCAGCGTGCCCGACAGCACCAGGACGGGCACGGCGATCCGGGGCAGCGCGTCCCGGCAGTCGAAGCCCGGCATCGCCATGACGCTGTCGCGGTAGGTGCTGTCCGGCGTGCGCGCCATGCAGTCGCGGGCGAGGGCCAAGCCCTCCGGGTCGGCGTCCGGGCCGGCCATGTCGGCAATCAGCGTCTCCGCCAGCGCCGCCATGCCGCGGCCGGCGTCGAGCGGCCCGAGGCGCGCCGACAGGAACTCCGCCTGCCAGGCCGGGTCGCGACTGCCGAAGGCGGCGCTGGTCT
>CAHJXG010000188.1 GCA_903644035.1 Rhodospirillales bacterium | reverse complement strand
AGCGGCCCGAGGCGCGCCGACAGGAACTCCGCCTGCCAGGCCGGGTCGCGGCTGCCGAAGGCGGCGCTGGTCTGCGCCAGCACGACGGCGCGGGCGACATGCGGCGCCCGGGTCAGCAGGCGCTGCACCACCATGCCGCCGAGGCTGTGGCCGACCAGCACCGGGCGGTCCAGGCCAAGCTCCTCGATGAACCCCGCCAACGCCGCCGCCAGCGCATCCATCGACACGAGCGGCAGCGGGGTGGAGTTGCCGTAGCCCGGCATGTCCCACGCCACCGCCCGGCACTCCGCGCCGAAATGGTCGAGCTGCCGGCGGAACGTACGCGCCGCGCCCCCGATCCCGTGCAGGAACACGACGGGCGCCGCGGCGGGATCGCCGGCCTCGAGGTAGCTGATCCCGCCTTGCGAGACCGTCTGCTCGTACTCCTGCTGGGTCTGCTGGTGCGCGGCCTGGGGCACGCTTGCTTCATGTTGAACGGCCATGCGGTCGCTCCCGATGGGTTGCGCCGGCATCAACGCGGTTGCCTGGCCGCAGGTCAATGCGCCGCGCCATGACAATGCGCCGGGTTCGCTGCCTGGCGCTCACTCGCATTTCGACCAGCCGCAGTGGTGGCAGCTCAGGCACCCGGCCTCCCGGACCAGGCCGGGCTGGCTGCATTTCGGGCAGAACGCGCCCAGGGGACGGCCCGTGGCGAGGACCGGCGCTGCGTCCGGCACCCCCTCCGCCGCCGGCAGGAAGCCGGTCCCGGCCATGTGCCGCTCCAGGATGCCGCCGATGGCCGCGATCAGCGACGGGACGTAGCGGCCGTTCTGCCACTGCCCGCCGCGCGGGTCGAACACCGCCTTCAGCTCGTCCGCCACGAACGCCACGTCGCCGCCGCGGCGGAACACGGCGCTGATCATCCGGGTCAGCGCGACCACCCAGGCGTAGTGGTCCATGTTCTTGGAGTTGATGAAGATCTCGAACGGCCGGCGGTGGCCGTCCTGCAGGGTGTCGTTGATCGTGACGTACAGCGCGTGCTCGCTGTCGGCCCAGCGCAGCTTGTAGGTGGCGCCGGTCAGCTTCTCCTCGCGGTGCAGCGGCTCCGGCGACATGCCTGGGACCGGAGGGACCGGCGCAGCCGGCACCGGCGCCGGCGGCGTCACCTCCAGCACCGACCCGGTGATGGCGTTCGGGCGGTAGGTGGTGCAGCCCTTGCAGCCGCTCGCGTAGGCATCGAGGTAGATGTCCTTGAACGCCTCGAAGCTGATGTCCTCGGGGCAGTTCACCGTCTTCGAGATCGCGCTGTCGACATGGCGCTGCACCGCCGCCTGCATCCGCACGTGGTCGCGCGGCGCCAGCGTCTGCGCCGTCACGAAGTAGTCC
This sequence comes from Rhodospirillales bacterium, assembly GCA_903644035.1. Taxonomy (GTDB): domain Bacteria; phylum Pseudomonadota; class Alphaproteobacteria; order Acetobacterales; family Acetobacteraceae; genus CAHJXG01. Next base: position 4,687 of record CAHJXG010000188.1, on the reverse strand, counting down.
GGCAGCTCTGCATTCTCCCCGAACAGCGCGCGGTAGCGGCGCACGGCGTGGTCGGACACCTCCTCCTCCCGCAGGCTGCCGTCGGGGTTCTTCACCCGGCGCGTGTAGGCCAGCGCGAAGATCGGCTCGATCCCGCTCGACACGTTGTCCGCCCAGAGCGAGATGGTGCCCGTGGGCGCGATGGAGGTCAGCAGCGCGTTGCGGATGCCATGCTCGGCGATGGCCGCCCGCACGTCGGCGTCCAGCGCCCGCACCGTTTCCCCGGCCAGGTAGGCGTCGCGGTCATACAGCGGGAACGCCCCCTTCTCCGCCGCGAGCGCCGCCGAGGCCAGGTACGCCGCCCGGTTGATCCGCGCCGTCCAGCGGTCCGCGAGCGCCACCGCCTCGTCCGAGCCGTAGGTCGCCCGGCACATGATCAGCGCGTCCGCGAGGCCGGTGACGCCGAGGCCGATCCGCCGCTTGGCATGGGCCTCCTGCCGCTGCTCCGGCAACGGGAAGCCCGACACGTCGACCGTGTTGTCCAGCATCCGCACCGCGGTCGCGACGAGATCGTCGAGCGCCGCCTCGTCCAGCCGCGCCGAACCCGTGAAGGGGTCGAGCACCAGGCGGCTCAGGTTCACCGACCCCAGCAGGCACGCCCCATACGGCGGCAGCGGCTGCTCGGAGCACGGGTTGGTCGAGTGGATGGTCTCGCAATAGGCCAGGTTGTTGCGGGCGTTGATGCGGTCGATGAACAGCACGCCCGGCTCGGCGTAGGCGAAGGTCGCCCGCATGATGCGGTCCCACAGCGCGCGCGCCTTGACCGTGCGGAACACCTGGCCGCCGAAGCTCAGGTCCCAGTCGAGATCCGCCTCCACCGCCGCCATGAACGGGTCGGTGATCAGCACCGACAGGTTGAAGCTGCGCAGCCGTCCCGGCTCGCGCTTCGCGTCGATGAAGGCCTCGATGTCCGGGTGGTCGCAGCGGAGCGTCGCCATCATCGCGCCGCGGCGCGATCCCGCCGACATGATCGTGCGGCACATCGCGTCCCACACGTCCATGAACGACAAGGGGCCGGAAGCGTCGGCGCCCACCCCGCGCACCAGAGCGCCCTTGGGCCGCAATGACGAGAAGTCGTAGCCGATGCCGCCGCCCTGCTGCATCGTGAGCGCGGCCTCCCGCAGGTTGGCGAAGATGTCGCCGAGGTCGTCCTCGATGCCCCCCATGACGAAGCAGTTGAACAGCGTGACCCGGCGCCCGCTGCCGGCGCCGGCGATGATGCGGCCAGCGGGGATGAAGCGGAAGTCGCTCATCGCCGCCATGAACCGCTCCGCCCACAGCGCCGGGTCGGCCTCCGGCTGCGCCAGCGCGTTCGCCACCCGGCGCCAGGTGTCCACGATCTCCCGGTCAACCGGCGTGCCGTCGGCCTGGCGGAGGCGGTATTTCTGCTCCCAGATGAAGGTCGCGATGGGCGTGAGCGCGTCCGGCGCCCCGGACAGGCTCACGGCGGACGGGTGGTCGAGTGCGGGCATGATCGGACTCCATGGCTGGGGCAGAGCGCCTGTTGAAGGCCAGCCCCCTCATGCGGCAGGCGGGACCGCCAAGTCCAGGACTAGCTTTCCGCGCCTGCCGCTCCCAGGTGCAGGGTGCGATGATCCCTCCGGAGAAACCGATGCGCACCAGTGCCTTGCTGCTCGCCCTCGCCTTGTGCGGAGCGGCGGGCGACGCCTTGGCGGACATGCCGGGGGAGCGTCACCGCATCGACTCGGCGACGCTGCCGAAGCCGTTCGAGACGCGCTCGGCCGCCCACTCGCCGGGCGTCGTGCCCCGGCCTCCCGGCACCGCGCCGCGCGTTCCCGCGGGCTTCGAGGCGACGCTGCTGCTGTCCGGCCTGGAAGGGCCGCGCACCCTGCGGACCGCGCCCAACGGCGACGTGTTCCTGGCGGAGACCGGCGCCGGCCAGATCCGCGTGCTGCGCGGCAAGGAGGCGCCGGCGCTGACGAGCGAGGTGTTCGCCGACGGCCTCGAAGGCCCATTCGGCATCGCCTTCTGGCCGCCCGGCCCCGCGCCGCGTTTCGTCTATGTGGCGGAGACCTCCCGCGTCGTGCGCTATCCCTACGCGCCGGGCGCGCTGCGCGCCGCGGGGCCGGCGCAGGTCGTGGTGGACGGCATCCCCACCGGCGGGCACTCGACGCGCGACGTGGCGTTCAGCCCGGACGGGCGCCGCATGTTCGTCTCGGTCGGCTCGGCGTCGAACGTGTCCGACCAGGGCGAAGAGGGCCGGGCGGAGGTGCGGGAGTACGACCCGGAGGGCCGCGGCGGCCGTCCCTTCGCGACGGGCATCCGCAACTGCGTGGGCCTCGCGGTGCAGCCGGACGGCACGCTGTGGTGCGCGGTGAACGAGCGCGACGGCCTGGGCGACAACCTGCCGCCCGACTACGTGACGCGGGTGCAGCCGGCGGCGTTCTACGGCTGGCCCTGGTACTACATCGGCGGCCACCCGGACCCGCGCCATGCCGGCAAGCGTCCCGACCTCGCGGGCCGCGTCGCCATGCCCGACGTGCTGATCCAGCCGCACTCCGCGCCGCTGAGCCTCACGGTGTATCCGGCGGACGGTGCCTGGACCGAGTACCAGGGCGACCTGTTCGTGGCGCTGCACGGCTCGTGGAACCGGTCCGCGGCAACCGGCTACAAGGTGGTGCGGGTCCGGGTGCAGGACGGCAGGCCGACCGGCGAGTACGAGGACTTCGCCACCGGGTTCGTCACCGGGCAGGACAGGGTCTGGGGCCGCCCGGTCGGCGTGACGGCCACCCAGGACGGCTCGCTGCTGATCAGCGAGGACGCGAACGGCACCGTCTGGCGCATCGCCCGCACGTCGCCCTGAGCCGCCGCCGCGCCGGCGCGTGGTCAGGGGGCCGTGGGCATCAGCCCTTCACGTGCCCTGCCACCTCCCCGGCATGGAGGCTCGCCTCGATCTCCGCGTCCGGGTGCGCGGGCCTGGCGGCCTTGGCCTGCTGAGCCCGGCCCATCTCGGCCGCCCACGCCTTGTCCTGCTCCGGCACGTTCCCGACGGACCCTGCGGCGGCGGAGATGTTGGTGCCCGACTGGAAGTCCAGCAGGATCTCGGCCGCGTAGATCAGGCGCTGCGCCGGGGTCGCCGTCGGGTAGGCGTGGATGGGCGCGCCGATGGAGTCGTTGGACATGGGGCATCCTTGCGATGAGGGGGTGCGACGGACATGCGGGAACCGGCATGGGCCGCTCATCCGTGGCCCGCCCGTGCGGGGGCAGGCCCTTAAGGGAATGGCACCGGCTGCCCAAGAAGCAAGCCGCACATGCCCCCCATCGCACCGGACCCGCCGACCGGCCCGGCCTGCGGCGGCATGGCTGGCGTCATTTGGCCGAGTTTCGGGTGTTCATCAAATCTTTGATAACCAGGTCGGCCAACTCAAGGTCATGATCGTCGGCCGGGGCGAAGGGGCTGAACAGGATCTTGATCTTGTTGATGCCGGATTTCCTGAACCTGGATTGCTCTGCGGATTGCAGCCGGGTGGTGCGGATCAGCCGTGCAATCCTTTCGCGCTGCGTCAGTGGCTTTGGAGGGGTCATCGGGGTATCTCTGATTGAAGGAGGCTGATGCCCAGCGCATTTGCCCAGGTTTTCCCGTATTTGCAGCGGCGACCCAGGGGGCACCAGGATCGCGCAGGCCGCCTCCGGCCGAAACCCGCCAATGCCCAGATACGGTCCAGCATGCAACCTTCGGCGATGGCCTGCGGTTCGTCGTGGACGTGTCTGAGCGCGGAAGGCGGCATGACGGGATGGGTGCGAGCCTGCGTGACCCGCCGTTGGAAGCCGCCGGCTTGAAGGTCCCCCCTGTTTGTCGCCGCGCCGCTTCCGGCGCGCAGCCCCGATGCAAAGTGAGCCACATTGCCATTCGCTTTCAACCTGACCTTCGACCCGAAGACGTCGCTTGAGATCGAGCGCCTGTATGCGAGCCTTGCCACGCTCGACATCCCCAAGCGCGACCTGATCACGCAGTATGGACCTTGCGTCACGATCTTTGTGGTGAGCGACCGGGTCCGTCCCGCTTTTGTGCGCGATGTGCTCACCTTGAGGCTGCCGGAGATGGGCTTGGTGTCCGCCACCCTGACCGATCCCTGCATCATCGACGGCACGCCGCCGGCGCTCAGCCTGCGGGTCAGGCCGACCGATCAGCTGCTCGCGTTGCACAGCCTGATCTTCAGCGAGCTGCCGGAGGAGGAAGTGCATCTCCATTACCGCCCCGCCTACTGGCAGCCTCACTTGAAGCTGGCGAACGTTCATGCCGGCCGGGCTGCGGGAGCCAGCCTCGTCGCCAGGATGACCTCACGATGGCAGGCACTGGCCGGGACGCTGAATGCGCTGGAAGTCCTGCATTACCCTCCGGTCCAGGCGATCTGGCATGCGCCCCTCAAGGACGCGGCACCAGGCCTGCGGGACGGATGACCACGCCCTCTGCGCTCATGCCAAGAGAGTTGTACCATTTTTGAAATACTTGGCATTTGAATCCGATGCTGAAGCATGTTCCTGCAATGCAGGCATGAAAATTACGCTTGACTCTGATGAGCAGACAGAGCCTGATTGTTAATCAGAGTTTGACGATTTTGGCTCGCGCGCGGACTCAACAATGGCGTTGATCCCGCTGCCTTCCGCCCCAGGATTCGTCGCCCTG
>CAHJXG010000187.1 GCA_903644035.1 Rhodospirillales bacterium | reverse complement strand
CGCAGGCCTGAGGCCGCCCGCGAGGCGGCGGGGCGGGGCGGCAGGAGTGCCAGGACCGGCCGGGCACGCACGCGCTCCCGCGCCTCGGGCGCCCGTCGGTGCGACATGGCGTGGATGCGTGGCGATGCGGCATATTGGACGGCCCTGGCCGCCGGTCCGCGCCGCCCGGCAGGGCGCGTCAGGAACAGGGTCGCCGCCGGCGCCAGCTCCGGCGCAGCCTGCGCGACGCCGATGAACCCGCTCAGGCCGAAGGGCGGCGCGGGCTCACGCTGCGCGGTCAGCATCGACGCGCCCATCCGCTCGAACCCCTGGTCCAGCAGCGACGCCATGTGCTGGTCGCGCTCCCATCCGGACGCGGCGCCCAGCACGACGCCGATCAGCCGCGTGTCGCCCCACAGCGCGGAGGTGACGACGTTGAAGCCGGACGCGTCGATGTAGCCGGTCTTGAGCCCGTCCGCCCCGGGATAGGTCTGCAGCATGCGCTGATGGTTCATGATCGTGCGCCCCTGGAACACGAAGGACGGGACGCTGAAGTATCGGTAGTACGACGGGAAGTCCTGGATCAGGTGGCGCGCCAGCACCGTCATGTCCCGCGCCGTCGTCACCTGGCCCCAGTCAGGCAGGCCGGAGGCGTTGCGGAAGGTCGTCCGGGTCATCCCCAGCGCCCGGGCGCGAAGCGTCATCATCTGCGCGAACTGCTCCTCGTCGCCGCCCATCAACTCTCCGAGCGCGGCGGCGGCGTCGTTCGCGGACTTGGTGACGAGGCCCAGCAGCGCCTGCTCCACCGTGATGTAGGTGCCCGGCACCAATCCGAGCTTGGTGGGCGACATGGACGCGGCCCACGACGAAACGGGAACCGGCTGCGCCAGCGAAAGGCGGCGGTCGCGCAGCGCCTCGAACAGCATGTAAAGCGTCATCATCTTGGTCAGGCTGGCCGGGAACCGGTATTCGTCAGCATTCACCGCTGAAAGAGCATCGCCGCTCGCCGCATCGACCACGATGGAGGCGTAACGTTCAGAGCCGATCTGCGCAAAGGCCGGCCGGAGTGAAGAATACGCCGAGGCTATAGTTATCGAGACCGCCATGATCAGTCTCAAGACCCAAGGCCGTCCAGGCGAACATCCGGTCATTACGACCTATCCCATCAGTGATCCTTGCAACTCTAAGTGCTTTCCCAGGGGGATGTCCAGCCTTTGTCGCCCGGCAACGACAGCCCAATCAGTTGCTTAGGATCGATCCGCGACGAGGCAGCCGCCCCGGAGCGGTGCCACTATGCTGCACTGCACAAAATGCTTGACCTTCCTCTGGCAAGTCCGCATAACGTTCTTGTTGCAGTGCAGCATGGGGCCTGGGAAGGGCTGGTGCGGTCTGCTCCGCCGTATGTCGCGCTTGCGGGGCTGACGGCACGGGCTCTCGATCAAAACGGGGCGACGCCCCAGCATACCAGGAACTGATGATGCAAACAGCCGAACAACTCGTCACCTTCGGGCAGGGCAACGTCGAGGCGCTGGTGAAGTCCAGCCAGATTTTCGCGACCGGGCTGCAGGACCTCAGCAAGCTGATGGCCGCCAGCGCGCAGGCGACGATGGATGACGCCATGAGCGCCTTCCGCGCCATGACCGGCGTTCGCTCGCTGAAGGATGCGGCCGACCTGCAGGCCAGCCTGGCCCGCTCGGCGGTTGAGAAGGCGCTGACCCAGAGCGGCCAGGTCGCCGAGACCTCCTTCAAGGTGGCCGAGCAGGCGTTCGCGCCGATCAACAGCCGCCTGTCGCTCGCCGTGCAGTCGTTCGGCAAGGCCGGCTAGCCCACCGAGCTCTCTTCGCGGGGCCAAGCTGAAAGCGGCCCGGGGGCATGTCCTCCGGGCCGCTTTTTGCGTTTTTGGCCGGCCAGCCCGGGTGAATGTCCGGGCGGGGCGCCGCTAAACCTTTTCTCAAGCCGCCGCGTTCCGATATGCTGTCCACAGAGGGACGGCGAACCGCCTGGTGGAGCGCGGCGCGCCGTTCTTCCTGGAAGCGGAGGCGCTCCATATCGGGGTGTCAGTCTGGGAATGGGGTTGCGGCGGCGGCGCAGTGGCTCAGGTTTTAGGGCAGTGGACTTTTAGAACGATGAGCGACAACGACAAGGGCGGCAGCGGAGACGGACCGACCATCGGCGTGGTGGTGAAGGCGCGACCCAAGACGCGCAAGCCCGCGATGTACAAGGTGCTCATGCTCAATGACGACTACACACCCATGGAGTTCGTCGTCCACGTGCTCGAGCGGTTCTTCCAGAAGAACCGCGAAGAGGCGACGCGCATCATGCTGCACGTGCATCGCCGGGGCGTCGGGGTTTGCGGCGCCTATACCTACGAGGTGGCGGAGACCAAGGTGACCCAGGTCATGGACCTGGCCCGGCAGAACCAACATCCGTTGCAATGCACGATCGAGAAAGAATAGGCTGCACAAAGCGAACACCCCCACCCATCTCTAACGGCATCATCATCACTGCTTGGGCCCGCATCGGATCGAACCGATCCGTGCAAGCTTCCCGGACCCCAGCGCGAAGGAGCGTCAATCGCTATGTTGTCACGCAACCTTGAACAGACGCTGCATCGCGCCTTGTCCCTCGCCAGCGAGCGCCGGCATGAGTATGCCACGCTTGAGCATCTTCTCCTGGGCCTGGCAGAGGACAGCGACGCGGCGACCGTGCTTCGCGCATGCGGAGTGGACCTCGACAAGCTCCGCCAGGATCTCGGGGAGTTCCTCGACAAGGACCTGTCGGGCCTCGCGACCGAGCGGCCCGGCGACCCGAAGCCGACGGCGGGCTTCCAGCGCGTGGTGCAGCGCGCCGCCATCCATGTCCAGAGCTCAGGCCGTGACGAGGTGACCGGCGCCAATGTGCTGGTGGCTCTGTTCAGCGAGCGCGAGAGCCACGCGGTGTATTTCCTCCAGCTCCAGGACATGACCCGGCTCGACGCGGTGAACTTCATCTCGCACGGCATCGCCAAGGCGCCGGGCCGCACGGCGCAGCGGCCCACGACGGGCGCCAAGGAGGAGAACGCGCCGGAGGAGCGCGAGGAGAAGCCTGGTCGCCGTGCCCAGGACGCGCTCAGCAATTACTGCGTCAACCTGAACAAGAAGGCTGGCTCGGGCAAGATCGACCCGTTGATCGGGCGTGACTCGGAGATCGAGCGCACGATCCAGATCCTCTGCCGGCGCACCAAGAACAACCCGCTCTATGTCGGCGATCCCGGCGTCGGCAAGACAGCCATCGCCGAGGGCCTGGCCAAGCGCATCGTCGAGGGCGACGTGCCCGAGGTCCTCGCGAAGTCCACGATCTTCGCGCTCGACATGGGCGCGCTGCTTGCCGGCACGCGCTACCGCGGCGATTTCGAGGAGCGGTTGAAGGCGGTCGTGACCGAGCTTGAGGCGCACCCCGGCAGCATCCTGTTCATCGACGAGATCCATACCGTCATCGGCGCCGGCGCCACCAGCGGCGGCGCGATGGATGCGTCCAACCTGCTGAAGCCGGCCCTCGCCGCGGGCAGCCTGCGCTGCGTCGGCAGCACGACCTACAAGGAATACCGGAACTACTTCGAGAAGGACCGCGCTCTGGTGCGGCGCTTCCAGAAGATCGACGTGAACGAGCCGTCGATGGAGGACGCCATCAAGATCCTCCGCGGCCTCAAGACCAACTACGAGAAGCACCACAAGGTCCGCTACACCGAGGAGGCGATCCGCGGCGCGGTCGAGCTTTCGTCCAAGTACATCAACGACCGCAAGCTGCCGGACAAGGCCATCGACGTGATCGACGAGGTCGGCGCGAGCCGGATGCTCCAGCCCGAGGGCAAGCGCCGCAAGCTGGTGACGCTGCGCGACGTGGAGGAGGTGGTGGCCAAGATCGCCCGCATCCCGCCCAAGTCGGTGTCGGCCGACGACAAGGAGACGCTGCGCAACCTGGAGCGCGACCTGAAAGCCATGGTGTTCGGCCAGGACAAGGCCATCGAGGCGCTGGCCGCCGCGATCAAGCTGTCCCGCGCCGGGCTGCGGGAGGCGGAGAAGCCGATTGGCAACTACCTGTTCAGCGGTCCGACCGGCGTCGGCAAGACCGAGGTGGCGCGCCAGCTGGCCAGCACGCTCGGGATCGAGCTGACCCGCTTCGACATGAGCGAGTACATGGAGCGCCACAGCATCTCCCGCCTGATCGGCGCGCCGCCGGGCTATGTGGGCTTCGACCAGGGCGGCCTGCTGACCGACGCCATCGACCAGCATCCGCACTGCGTGCTGCTGCTGGACGAGATCGAGAAGGCGCATCCCGACCTGTTCAACATCCTCCTGCAGGTGATGGACCACGGGAAGCTCACCGACCACAACGGCAAGGTCGTGGATTTCCGCAACGTGATCCTAATCATGACCACCAACGCCGGGGCGAGCGACCTGGCCAAGGAGGCCATCGGCTTCGGCCGCGACCAGCGGGAAGGGGAGGACACCGAGGCGATCAAGCGACTGTTCACGCCGGAGTTCCGCAACCGGCTCGACGCCACCATCACCTTCGCCGGGCTGACGCCGGAGATCGTGGGCCGGGTCGTCGAGAAGTTCGTCATGCAGCTTGAGGCGCAGCTGGCCGACCGCAACGTGACCATCGAGCTGTCGTCCGCCGCGAAGGAGTGGTTGGCCGAGCGTGGCTACGACCGGCTCTATGGCGCGCGCCCGCTCGGCCGGGTGATCCAGGAGTACATCAAGAAGCCGCTGGCCGAGGAGCTGCTGTTCGGCAAGCTGGTGAAGGGCGGGTCCGTGAAGGTCGCCCTGCGCGACGACAAGCTGGAGTTCGAGTATACCGAGGCGACACCGCCTGCGCTGTCGAAGGCGGAGGGGGATGGCGATGAGGGATCGTCGGAGCTAGAACCGGAAACGGCGGAATAGGCTCACGATCCAGGCCGGGCCTAGTGCCCGGCCTTTTCTTTGGGAGGCGTAATGAAAGCGGTTTGGAACGGACAGATCGTCGCGATCAGCGACGACATCGTCACGGTGGAGGGCAATGCCTACTTCCCCGTGGCAAGCCTCCGGTCGGAGTTTGTGGAGCCGAGCGACCACACGAGCGTCTGCCCTTGGAAGGGCACGGCGCATTACATGTCCCTGAACGTGGGCGGCACGGCAAACAAGGATGCCGTCTGGTTCTACCCGGAACCCAAGGATGCCGCCTCGAACATCCGTGGCCGCATCGCCTTCTGGAAGGGCGTGTCGGTTTCGGCTTGAGCGCCTTGGCCTAGCTTCCCTGGCGCTTGATCGCCAGCGGTCCCGGCGCCTGGCACGTCGGCATCATCTCCATCCGGTTGATGTTGACGTGCCGGGGCAGGCCAATGACCCAGGCCACCGCCTCGGCGATGTCCTGTGGTGAAAGCGGCGTGGTGCCGGCATACACCGCGGCGGCCTTCTCGGCGTCGCCGCCATAGCGCACGCGGCTGAACTCGCTGCCTCCGACCAAGCCGGGTTCCAGGTCGGTCACCCTCACTCCCGTTCCCACGAGGTCGGCCTTCAGGTTCAGGCTGAACTGAGTGACGAAGGCCTTCGTCGCGCCGTAGACGTTGCCGCCGGGATAGGGGTAGGTCGCGGCAGAGCTGCTGAGGTTGACGATGTGGCCCCGGTCGCGCGCCACCATGCCTGGCAGGATCGCGTGCGTCAGCCGGATCAGGCCGGTGACATTGGTCGCGACCATCGTGTTCCAATCGTCGAGGCTGGCCTGGAAGGCGGGCGCCGTGCCCAGCGCCAGCCCGGCGTTGTTCACCAGCACATCCACCTCCTGCCAGCCCCGGGGCAGGCCTCCCGGCAGCGCCGCGACGGCCGCCGCGTCCGTCACGTCCAGCGGGAAGGCGAGCAGGGCGTCTCCCAACTCGTTCGCCAACGCCGCCAAACGGTCAGCCCGGCGCCCGGCGGCGATCACGCGGTGCCCGTCACGCACGAAGCGCCGCGCCATCGCCTCGCCAAACCCGGCCGTCGCACCGGTGATCAGAATGGTCAAACTCATGGCGGACGCCTCCAACTGCCGGCGCAGGGTAGCGGGCTAATCCGGCAGGCGAAAGCGGACGGACACCGGGCAATGGTCGGAGAGCTGCTGCCTGGCGGCGTCGCTAGTCTCCCGATACACCATGACCCGGAGGCTGTCCGGCACGATCCAGCTTCGGGCCGCCCCGCCGACCAGGATATGGTCGATGAAGCTGCCGCCGCCCCAGCACGGGCTGCCCCGTCCCTCGGTCGCACGGGTCAGCGGCGCGGCCGTGGTCAAGGCGGACAGCAGCTCGTCGCGCCCCTCCATCCGCCGGTTGAAGTCTCCGAGCAGCACGAAGGGCACGCCCTCCTCCCACCGCTGGGCGATCCAGCCCTGGAGCGGGGCGACCTGCCGGCGCAGGGTTTCGCAAACCCGGCTGACGCCGCCCGCGGCCCCGCTCGAGAGCCGCTCGTAGCTGCATCCGGATTTCAGGTGCACGGCCAGGAGGCGCAGCCGTGCGCCGGGCCAGTCGAGCGTGATGTCCGCGCCGCTGCGCAGGCGGTGGGCGGCGGCCGGCATCACGTCAAGCCCGACCAGGTCAGGATTGCGGTGCATCGGGATGCCCCGGCGGACGGCGAACCCCACGCGCTGCACGACGTCGTCGGCGGTCGTGACGACGACGTAGCGGTCCGCCGGAAAGACCCGAGCGGCGATCTCGGGTCCGTCCACCTCCTGAAACGCGATCACGTCGGCATCAAGCGTCAGGGCGTAGCGGCGGAGGGCGTCGACGTCCTCCGGCCGCTTCGGCCGCACGTTCTCGGGCAGCGCCGGGTCGCCGGGCTGGCGGCTGGTCAACCATTCAAGGTTCCAGGTCGCCACCCGCAGTTCGGCCGCCTGTGCGGCCCCTGTCAGCAGCAGCAGCATGGCAAGCAGGCGGATCATAGCAGCATCGGCTCGGGCATGACCTCATCTTCTGCCGGGCAGGATGCTTCGTCTAGCGGAATGATCCCGCAGGCCAGCAGGTAGTCCGCCACCGCGTCATAGCGCGCCGGGTCGCGGGTCGGGTCGCGTGTGGCGCCGCGCGGCACCCAGATCACCGTCGAGAACCGGGCGCGCGTCAGCAGCACGCGGTAGGCGTTGAGCCGGTTCGACACCGCCTCCGCCCGGCCCTGGATGGTCCAGGCCGTGCCGCGCAGGCTTCGTGCCTGCCAGTCTCGGCCATCAGGCGTGCGGACTAGGTCCGCGTCCCAGCAGACCCCAACGTGGTCAAGCTCGAGCCCCTGGACGCAGAACTCGGTCGCCACGGCCTCGAGCGCATCGGCGCTGCGGATGTCCGGCCAGCGGTCCAGGAACCAGCGGGCGACCGCGTTCTCGTCCTGATGCGGCACCGCGCTGCCCAGCCCCTCCGCCCGCAGCCGACGGGCTTGGGAACTGGCGAGCAGCCCCGACTGGCGCGTGCCCCTCCCTTGCAAGGCCTGTCGCATCGCATCCAGCGACCGCGTGAGCCGGAACGGCAGATCGCCTGCAGCCCGCATGATGCTGGTCGCCCGATGCGGCTGATTGGACAGCACCGCCCCCACCCAGGCTGCGGCCGACGGCGCGTGCACGCTGCGCACCGGCTGGCTCAGGTGCAGCCGGTCATCGACCGTGAAAGCGGGGCCAGGCACAAGGCGCTGGCGCGGGTCCTCGGCACGCAGGGCGTCGGAGGGGGCGACGGCGCGCCACCCCGGCCGTGCAGCCAGCGCCCGGCCCCACTCGGCGATGCCGCCCTCGCCGTCATGGATCTCCTGCCCGCCGCCGAGCAGGCAGACGATCACCGCCCCGTCCCGGCGCCGGGCCATGATGTCGAGCAGATGGCCGGCCTCCGAGATCGCCAGCGGAACCGGGCGGTTGCGGGTCTTGCCGACCGCATGGGCTGCGGTCCAGCAGCGCTGCGCCTCGTCGATGACCAGCACGCGCTCCGGCGGCGGGTCGGGGTGCCGCACATGGTGGTCGCGAAACCGGGGCAGGGCCTGGATCACCCCCTCCATCCGTTGCTGCGCCGCCCGCCGCGCCAGGCCGCGCCCGGCGGCGTCCCGCACCAATGCCTCCCGCAGCACATGCACCAGGGTCGGGTTGCCGGTCAGGAACGCGACGCCTGGCCGGGCGAAGGCGAGGTCAAGGCCGCACAGCGTCTTGCCGGCGCCGGGCTGGCCGGTCACGAAGACCACGCAATTCCATCCCTCCTCCTGGGTGCGCCCGACCGCCTCGGCGACCGCGGCCGCGGTGCGCGCGAGGCCGCCGCGCCCGGCCTGCGCCAAGGTCAGCGCCGTGACGTCGTGACGGGCATAGAGCAGGCACGCCGCCTCCACCAGGGCCGGGACGGGGCGGTAGGGCGCAGTGGCCCATGCGCTTGGCGAGAGGGCGTCCGGCACCGCCGGGAAGCCCTGGGCAATGTCGCGCAACAGGCCCGGCAGCAACAGCCGGGTCGTCTCGACGACGGGTGCCGCGCCCAGCAGCGGCAGCGGCCTCGCGCCCCGCGGGTGGTCGCCGTTCGGCACGACGAGGATCGGCACGACCGGCATGTGGCGGCAGCCGGCATGGAAGTCGGCAAGGTCGAGGGCGGCATCCTCAACCGCGGCCCGGTCCGCCGGCCGGAAGCGCGATGCCTCCATGACGATGCGGAACACCAGGACGGCACCTGGCGTGACCAGGACCGCGTCGATCCGGCGGCCCAGCCGCAGCAGGCGATAGTCCAGCAGCACCGCCCAGTCCCGCGCCCCGGGCACCATGGCCAAGGCGTCCCGCAGCAGCGCCGCGCTGCGCCCAGCGGCCTCGTCCGGCTTCATGATCGGCTGCTTGCCCACCGCGCCAGGATAGACGTGGAGGATGGAAACTTCGTTGCTTCATGCTACCCGGACCCGATGATCCCCGCCAGCTTCTTCCAGCGCCCCTATCCCAGCGCCAACGTCGTCCTGCTGCGAGGCAGCCGTCCGGTGCTGGTCGATTCCGGGTTCGGCGCCGACGTTCCGGCGTTGCTGCGCTGGCTCGACGCGCAGGGCGTCGCACCGTCCGCCTTGTCCCTGGTCGTCAACACCCATTTCCATTGCGACCACACCGGCGGCAACCACGCGCTGCAGGCGCTGCACGGTGCCTTCATCGCGGCGCAGGCGGAGGAGGCGACGTTGGTGAACCGTCGCGATCCCGATGCCTGCCGCGCCGAATGGCTGCGGCAGCCCATCGAGCCGTATCAGGTGAACCGACGACTGCACGATGGCGACCTGGTGAGCGCCGGGCAAACGGCCTGGCGCGTGGTGGCGACGCCGGGACACACGGCGGGGCATGTCAGCCTGCATTCGGCGGAGCACGGCGTCCTGGTGTTGGGCGACGCCCTGCACGGTGCCGACATCGGCTGGCTGAACCCCTACCGGGAAGGCCAGGACTCGCTCGACCGCGCGGCGGCGAGCATCGAGCGCCTGGCGGCGCTGCCGGCCCGCATCGGCTATTCCGGCCACGGCCCGGCCATCACCGACCTGCCCGCCGCGTTCGCCCACGCCCGGCGCCGCCTGGACAGCTGGCGGGAGAAGCCGGAGCAGATCGCCTGGCACGCCTGCAAGCGCATCTTCTCCCATGCCCTGATGCTGACCGACGGGCTGGAGGACGCCGCGATCCCCGGTGTTCTGCTCGACGCGCCGTGGTTCCGCGACCATGCGAAGCTCGCGTTCGGACTGGCCCCCGATGCCTTCGTGCCGCTTTTGGTCACGGAGATGCTGCGGAGCAAGGCCGCGCTGTGGCGAGACGGCAGCCTCGTCGCGTCAGCGCCGCACCAGGTGCCCCAAGCCGGTTGGCCGAGGGCGCCGACGACGCCCGCCGCGTGGCCGAGCGTGGCCGCCGCGTCCCCTTAGCTGTCTGCGTCCCCGTCGCGTCGGTAGGGCGAAAGCTCGCCCAGCGCCTCCATATGGGCCTCCACCGCCGGGCGCTCGCTGTCCAGGAAGCCGGCGACCGCGCGGCGCAGCCCGGCATGGGCGATCCAATGGGCGGAGTAGGTCGGCCGCGGCATGTAGCCGCGCTGGATCTTGTGCTCGCCCTGCGCCCCGGCCTCGACGCGCTTGAGGCCGTGCTCGATGGCGAACTCGATAGCGCGGTAATAGCACAGCTCGAAGTGCAGGAACGGCCAGTCGCCGCGGCAGCCCCAGTTGCGGCCATACAGCGCCTCGTCGCCCGCCAGGTTGAGCGCGCCGGCCACCGCCGTGCCGTCACGCTCGGCCATCATCAGCACCACGCGGTCGCCCAGACGCTCCGACAGCATCGGGAAGAACTTGCGGGTCAGATACGCGCTGCCCCATTTGCGGTCCACGGTCGAGGTGTAAAACTTGTAGAACGCATCCCAATGCCGCGGCGTGATCTCATGCCCGCGCAGCGCCACGAAGCTCAGCCCGGCCGCGTTGGCGTCCCGCCGCTCCCGCTTGATCGACTTCCGCTTGCGGGAACTCAGCGTGCCCAGGAAGTCGTCGAACGTCGCGTAGCCCGCGTTCTCCCAATGGAACTGCGTGCCCAGCCGCTGCAGCCAGCCGGCGCGGCCCAGTGCCTCCCAATCCGCGCGGGTGCAGAAGGTCGCGTGCACCGAGGACAGCTTCAACTCGTCGCAGGCCTGCGCCAGCGCGTGGCCCAGCGCCTCGGCCTCGATGCCGTCGCGGGCCAGCAGGCGCGGGCCGGGCACCGGGCTGAACGGCACGGCGGCCTGCAGCTTGGGATAGTAGCTGCCGCCGCCGCGCTCGAACGCATTGGCCCAGCTATGGTCGAACACGTATTCGCCGTAGCTGTGCGACTTCGCATACATCGGCACCACCGCCACGATGCGGTCCTGCTCGCGCAGCGCCGCGTGCTGCGGCATCCAGCCGGTGCGGGCGTTGGCGGACCCGCTATCCTCCAGCGCGCTCAGGAAGGCATGGCTGACGAAGGGGTTGCCGGGTCCCGCGCAGGCGTCCCATTCCGCCGCGGGGATCTCGGCGATGTGGGGATGCAGAGTCAGCGTCAGCGTGGGAAGGCCATCGGGCATCCGAGGCATATAGCGTGGTGGCCGTCCGAAGAAAGCCTTCAATCGATCTCGAATAGGCCTTCAACCTCGACGGCGGCATCGAGCGGCAGGGCGGGAACGCCGATGGTGCTGCGGGCATGACGCCCGGCGTCACCGAACACCGCGACCGCCAGATCCGATGCGCCGTTCATCACGGTGGCGTGCTGGGTGAAGTCCGGCGGGGAGGCGATGAACCCGCCCAGCCGCACCACACGCCTGACCCGGCCCAGGTCGCCGCCGCATGCCGCGCGCAGATGGGTCAGCACGTTGGCGAAGCATAGCCGTGCGGCCTCCTGGCCCCGCTCGACGCTGACCGCCGCGCCGACCTTGCCGGTGACGGCGACCTTGCCATCCACAGCGGGGAGCTGGCCGGAGACGACGACCAGGGTGCCGGTCACGACATACGGCACGTAGTTGGCAAGCGGCGCCATGGCCGTCGGCAGGTCGATGCCGAGTTCAACCAGTCGCGCGTCGATGGCGTTCATCGCGGGGTCCTATCCGTTGGCGACCAGCCGCAGCCCGGGCCGCCGGGCGCGGCGCTGGGCCGGCAGGTCCATGGGCAGCAGCGGCGAGGCGGTCTCCTCCGGAGCGTCCGGCACGCCTTCCGGCACGTCGCAGCGCCCGAGGTAGGCGACCGCCAGATTGCGGAACACGTAGTCGAGGATCGAGGTCGCGTGGCCGACATCGGGGTCGCCCTCCACGCGGCCGGCCGGGCCGAACCGGGTCAGGGTGAAGCTGTCCACGTAGTCCTGCAGCGCCACGCCGTGCTGCAGCCCCAGGCTGACGGCAGCGGCCAGGCTGTCCATCATGCCGCGGAGCGCCACTCCCTCCCGCGGCAGGGTGACGTGGATTTCCCCCAGGGTGCCGTCCGGGTACTCGCCGGTGCGTACATAGACGCGGTGGCCCCCGACCGCGGCCTTTTGCGTGTAGCCCCGGCGACGCGCCGGCAGCTCACGGCGGCGTGGCGGCTGTGCCGGCGCGGCGCCGGCCACCGGG
>CAHJXG010000186.1 GCA_903644035.1 Rhodospirillales bacterium | reverse complement strand
CGCCGCGACCGCCGCCGCCGCGTCGTCGAAGGCGTCGGGCCCGGCGTGCAGCGCCGTGAGCAGGTCCGCCAGGACCACGATCCGGTCGAGGTTGCCGAACATCGGCTCGTTCAGGTCGCGCTGCACCGCCTGGACATAGGCGGCATAGCGCCGGGCCAGCAGGGCGCCCAGGCCGCCAGTGTCCAGATTGGGGAAGAACGGCGTCCAGGCCGGCTCCGGGCCAGGGGCCGGCATCAGGAAACGGCCGGGCTGCAGCAGCGACAGCCCGGCCTCCCGCAGGCGGTGCAGCATGGCGCGATACAGCCGGTGCCCGGTCGCTGCCAGCGCCTCGTCCGCCGGGGCGCTGGCCGGCAAGGCGGCGTTGAACGCCATGAACTCCGCCGCATGCGGGGCGGCGGCCGGCGTTTCCAACCGGCGCAGCACGGCGGCGGACCAGTCGGCGAAGCCGATGCGCAGCAGCGGCAGGTCAAGCAGCCACTCGCCGGGGTAATCCAGCAGTTCCAGCCGCAGACGCTGCGACGGCAGGCTGATCCCCAGGCGCTCCCGCGCGAAGGTCATGTCGAGCGCCAGCATGGAGGCGGCGCTGGTGCGTTCCGGCCACGCCGGAGGATCGCGGGTGAGCGCGGCCAGGTGCCGCGGATGGTCGAACCGCGGCAGGTCGGAGGCGCCGGAAGGCGCGAGCGCGACCTGCACCCGCCGCCCCTTCAGGCGACGGGCGAGGCCGGGCAGCACCGGATGGCCGGCGCCGAGCGCCAGCAGGTTGGCCGCCACCGAGGTCAGGAACGCCGTCTTCCCGGCGCGGGCCAGCCCGGTCACGCCGATGCGGACGGTGCGCCGGGTCAGGCGGGCGAGCGCGGCGTCTGGCGTCAGGCGCGTTGGACCAGCTCGATCTTGTAGCCATCGGGGTCCTCGACGAAGGCGATCACCGTCGTGCCGTGCTGCACCGGCCCGGCCTCGCGGGTGATCTTGGCGCCGGCCTTCTTGAGCTCGTCGCACGCGCCGTAAACGTCCGGCATGGCCACCGCGAGGTGGCCGAAGGCGCTGCCGATCTCATACGGCCCCTTCTGGTCCCAGTTGTAGGTCAGCTCGAGCACGCTGGTGCTGTCCTCGTCGCCGTAGCCGACGAAGGCCAGCGTGTAGCGCCCGCCGGGCACCTCGTTCCGGCGCAGCTCCTTCATGCCGAACAGCTTGGTGTAGAACGCGACGCTCGCGTCCAGGTCCTTCACGCGGAGCATCGTATGCAGCAGCCGTGGGTTGGTCATGGGCTTGATCCCTTGTCTGAGGTGGAAGAGGAAACGTCGATGCCGAGCAGGAACACCCCGGCAGCGTCCGCCTCGGTGATGCACGCGGCGCCATCGGTCAACAGGGTTCCGCCGGCTTCGAACGCCACGCCGCGCAGTCCGGCGGCGGCGGCGGCGCGCAAGGTGGCCGGGCCGATGGTCGGCAGGTCGGCCCGGCGGTCCTGACCGGGCTTCACCAGCTTGACCAATACCCCGCCAGGCCCGGGCCGCGCCAGGCCGGCGGCGCGGGCGAGCATGGCGTCCGTGCCCTCGATGGCCTCCACGGCGAGCACGACGCCCTGCTGCACCACGCAGGCCTGGCCGACATCGGCCTGCCCCAGGGCGTGCAGGACGGCTGCGCCACGCTCTATGTCGGCCATGGCGGCGGCGTCCGGTGCGACCTGCCCCATCTGGCCACGCGGCCCCACCGCCTCGGTCAACACCTCGTGCGCGCCGACGACGCGGAAGCCCTCTTCGCCCAGCACGCGCACGACCGCCGCGAGCAGCCCGTCGTCACCGGCAAAGGCGGCACGGCCAATGCGGGCCATGATCCGCGCGCCCTCCGCATCGGGCCGGAGGTCCATGAGGGGCGGACGGCGGACCGGCCCAACCAGCACAAGCTCCGTGCACCCGGCGGCGCGCAGCCGCGCCAGGATCTCGCCGGCCGCACCCATCCGGACGAAGGCATGGGGAAACGGGCTGACCACCTGGGGGTCAGCAAAGCCCCGCAGCGCCACGATGAACACCGCCCGCCCCGCGGCCACGGCAGCGGCGGCGATCCGACCGGGAAACGGGCCGCCGCCCGCCAGGATGCCAAGCGCCACCATGCCGGCCAGCTACGACACCACTGACGCCACGCGAACCGTGGAACAGACCGTCAACCAATGATTAAGTATCGTTAAATGCGCTGTTGAACAAACTTTTTTCATTGCGTTTTGCTACCGTCCACTCACTTACTAGGTCAGTCACTGGGACGTGATCTTCAATGGGGGTACTTCATGGGTGACGATGAGGTTCTGGCGACATCCAACGGCTTCATCCAATGCCTAAGGATGTTGGCTGAGGAGGCGTCCATCCTGCGGCTGGATCAGACTTCGGCCGCGCTGCAGCGAGCACTCGATACCTGCCACCTTGAGGTGGCGGCAGGCAGGAGTGACGGATTTACCGAGCGGATGCAAGGCGGCCTGGCAATCCACTGAGGCGAAGCTGCCGAGGGTTCGGTCAGACGGACGGGTTGGCCCCAGTCCCGGCGGATGCCGTCCGCAACGATAGGGCAACCGGGGCGGAACGCCGCCAGCCTAGGCTGGATCGTCGTCCAGCACCGTTGCTGAGGTGCGGATCAAGCCGCGCTTGCTCGGGCCGTCGATGAATGCCAGCACCTCACCGACCATGGGATCGTCGCCATAGGCATCGCGTGCCTCGGCCAGACGCGCGCTGAACACCCCGGCCGCCCCGAACAGCAGACGTACCGCCGCCCGAAGCCGGTGCAGCCCCGCCCGGTCCACCCCCCGGCGCCGCAGCCCGATGACGTTCAGGCCGGAAAGCCGCGCCCGGTTGCCGATGACGCTGCCGAACGGGATCACGTCCGCCTCGACCCC
>CAHJXG010000185.1 GCA_903644035.1 Rhodospirillales bacterium | reverse complement strand
ATGTCGAGGTGGGCGGCGGCGCCTGGGTCTGCCTGATCCCCGGCGTGCACGACCTGCTGCCAGGGGCGCGGACGGCGGTGCACATCGACGTGCGCCGGGCCTTCGTGTTCGACAAAGCCGGCGCGCTCGCCTCCCGTCCTGTGCTGGCGGAGGCGGTCTGATGGCCAGCGTCACCCTTGACGGCATCGGCCACGCCTACGGACGCGCCGGGACCGAGGCGGACTATGCGCTGAAGCCGCTGCACCATGTCTGGGAGCAGGGCCGCGCCTACGCGCTGCTGGGGCCGTCGGGCTGCGGCAAGACGACGCTGCTGAACATCATCTCGGGCCTGGTCATTCCCTCGCACGGGCGGCTGCTGTTCGACGGGCGCGACGTGACGCGGCTGCCGACGGAGCGGCGCAACATCGCCCAGGTGTTCCAGTTCCCGGTCGTTTACGACACCATGACGGTGGCGGAGAACCTGGGCTTCCCGCTGCGCAACCGCGGCATGGACCGTCGCCAGGCCGCCGCCCGCGTCGGCGAGATCGCGGCCATGCTGGGCCTCACGCCCGACCTGCACCGCCGCGCCCGCGGCCTGACCGCGGACGCCAAGCAGAAGATCTCGCTCGGCCGCGGCCTGGTCCGCTCCGACGTCGCCGCCGTGCTGTTCGACGAGCCGCTGACCGTCATCGACCCGGCGCTCAAGTGGGAACTGCGCTCCAAGCTCAAGGCGGTGCACCGTGCGCTCGACCTGCTGATGATCTACGTCACCCATGATCAGACGGAGGCGCTGACCTTCGCCGACCAGGTGATGGTGATGAACGAGGGCCGCGTGCTGCAGATCGGCACGCCCGCCGAGCTGTTCGAGGCGCCGGCCCATACCTTCGTGGGCTATTTCATCGGCTCGCCTGGCATGAACCTGCTGCCGGCCTCGGTGGAGGGGCGGGAGGCGGCGGTGGACCGGCACAGGGTGCCGCTCGGCGCCGCGTACCCTGCGATGGGCGGGCAGCGCGTGCAGATCGGCGTCCGGCCGGAATACGCAACCTTGAGCCGCACCGGCGGCCTGCCGGTGCAGGTGCAGCGCATCGAGGACCTCGGGCGCCGCCGCCTGGCCCGCGTCACGCTCGGCACGCATCCGCTGGTGGCGACGGTGCCGCCGGACCTCGCGGTGAGCGGCGGCGAGGCCTTCGTGCGCCTGGACCCCGCGAGCCTGCACGTCTTCGCCGACGACCGCCGCGTGCCCGGCCTCGCCGCATGAACGACAAGCCCATCAGCAACCGCGCCTGGTTCCTGGTCGTCCCGGTGATGGTGTTCGTGCTGTTCTCCTCGCTCATCCCGATGATGACGGTGGTCAACTACTCCGTGCAGGACTCCATGGGGCAGAACTCCTTCTTCTGGAACGGGTCGGAGTGGTTCCGCCACCTGTTCGACCCCACCACCGACATCGGTGGGCGCTTCTCCCGCGCGCTGGTGCGCAACCTGGTGTTCTCCGGCGTCGTGCTGCTGATCGAAATCCCGCTCGGCATCCTGGTGGCGCTGTGCATCCCGAAGCGCGGCTGGGCGGTGGGAGCAGTGCTGGTCAGCATGACGCTGCCGATGCTGATTCCCTGGAACGTGGTCGGCACGATCTGGCAGGTCTTCGCCCGCGCCGACATCGGGCTGCTGGGGGCCGCGCTCACCGGCGCCGGCATTCCGTTCAACAACACGCAGGACCCGCTGTCGGCCTGGTCCACCATCGTGGTCATGGATGTCTGGCACTGGACCTCGATGGTGGCGCTGCTGTGCTACGCCGGGCTGAAGGCGATCCCGGATGCGTTCTACCAGGCGGCGCGGATCGACGGGGCCGGGCGCTGGTCGGTGTTCCGGAACATCGAGCTGCCGAAGCTGCGCCGGGTGCTGATCATCGCCGTGCTGCTGCGGTTCATGGAGAGCTTCATGATCTACACCGAGCCGGCGGTCGTCACCGGCGGCGGCCCCGGCGAGGCGACCAGCTTCCTGTCGCTCGACCTCGTGAAGATCGCGCTGGGCCAGGTCGATCTCGGCAACGCGGCGGCGCTGTCGCTGGTCTACAACCTGATCACGCTGACGCTCTGCTGGATCTTCTTCACCACGATGACGCAGCTCGACGCCCGGGGCTCCGCATGACCGGGACCTCCACATGACCCGGCGCATCGTCATCGGGCTGTACCTGCTGATGCTCGCCCTGCCGATCTACTGGCTCATCAACATGAGCTTCAAGGACAACGTCGAGATCACCTCGGCCCTCACGTTCTGGCCCCACCGCCCGACCATCGAGCACTACGTCCATATCTTCCAGGACCCGGCCTGGTATGGCGGATTCCTGAACTCCCTCAGCTACGTGTTCCTCAACACCGTCATCTCGGTGGTGATCGCGCTGCCGGCGGCCTATGCGTTCAGCCGCTACCGCTTCCTGGGCGACAAGCACCTGTTCTTCTGGCTGCTGTCCAACCTGATGGCGCCGCCCGCGGTCTATGCGATGCCGTTCTTCAACCTGTATTCCGCCGTGGGCCTGTTCGACACGGTCTGGGCCGTGGCCCTCGCGCATTGCCTGTTCAACGTGCCGCTCGCGGTGTGGATCCTGGAGGGCTTCATGTCCGGCGTGCCGCGGGAGATCGACGAGACCGCGGCGCTCGACGGCTACTCCTTTCCGCGCTTCTTCTTCCGCATCTTCGTGCCGCTGATCGCCAACGGCATCGGGGTGGCCGCATTCTTCTGCTTCATGTTTTCCTGGGTCGAGCAGCTGCTCGCCACCACGCTGACCACGGTGAACGCGAAGCCCTTCGTGGCGGTGATGACGCGCACCTACTCGGCGGCGGGCATGGACTGGGGGCTGCTGGCGGCCGCCGGGGTGCTGACGATGATCCCGGGCGCCATCGTGATCTGGTTCGTGCGCAACAACATCGCCAAGGGCTTCGCCCTTGGCCGGGTCTAGGGCCGCGCGATGCCGCTCGATTGGATGGCCTGGACGTGGGAGACCGCCGGGTTCTTCGCGGCCATCGCCTTGGCGCTGGTGACGCTGACGCTGCTGGCGGCATACCGGCCGGAGAAGCCGCGGCGCGGCATCCTGGGTTTCCCGACCACGCGCGGCGACCGGTTCTTCGTGTCGCTGCTGGGCACGGCCTACATCTTCATCATCTTCATGTGCGCCGGGGGCGAAATCCTCTGGTACCCCGTCGCGACCGCCATCCTGTTCGCGGTCGCGATGTTTCGCCTGGCTTGAAGAACCGCCACGGAGGCGGCATCATGGGAGGTCAAGAATGAAAAGACGCGAAGTTCTCATCGGTGGTGCAGCGGTCGGCGCCGGCGTGCTGCTCAAAAGCGGCGTCAGCCACGCGCAGCAGGTGGACGCCGCCAAGAAGTGGATCGACAACGAGTTCCAGCCCTCCACGCTCAGCAAGGACGAGCAGATGGCGGAGATGGAATGGCTGATCAAGGCGTCGAAGCCGTTTGCAGGGATGCAGCTCAACACCGTCTCCGAAATCCTCAAGGTGCATGACTACGAGTCGAAGGTGCTGACCCGCGCGTTCGCCGAGATCACCGGCATCAAGGTCAACCACGACCTGATGGACGAGGGGCTGCTGGTCGACAAGATCGGCGTGGAGATGCAGTCGGGCCGGCCGATCTACGACTTCTGGGTCAACGATTCCGACTTCATCGGCACCCATCCCCGCTACAACGACATCGTCGGCGGCTCGCTGACCGACTTCATGGCGAACGAGGGCCGCGACGTCACCAGCCCGACGCTCGACCTGCCGGACTTCATGGGCCTGTCCTTCGGCACCTTCACCGACGGCAAGCTGTATCAGCTTCCCGACCAGCAATTCGCCAACCTCTACTGGTTCCGGTACGACTGGTTCCAGCGCCCGGACCTGAAGGCGGCGTTCAAGAAGCAGTTCGGCTACGAGCTGGGCGTGCCCGTCAACTGGTCCGCTTACGAGGACATCGCCGAGTTCTTCACCAACACGGTGAAGGAGATCGACGGGCAGCGCGTCTACGGCCACATGGACTATGGCAAGAAGGACCCGTCGCTCGGCTGGCGCTTCACCGACTCCTGGCTGTCGATGGCCGGCGCCGGCGACCGCGGCCTGCCGAACGGCAAGCCGGTCGACGAGTGGGGCATCCGCATCGAGGACAGCATCCCGCGCGGCTCCTCCATCACCCGCGGCGGCGACGCCAACGGCCCGGCCGCGGTCTATGCCCTCACCAAATATGTCGAGTGGCTGAAGAAGTACGCACCGCCCGAGGCCGCCGGCATGGACTTCCTGGAATCCGGCCCGGTGCCGAGCCAGGGCCGCATCGCGCAGCAGATCTTCTGGTACAGCGCCTTCACCGACAGCCTGAGCAAGCCCGGCCTGCCGGTGATGAACGAGGACGGCACGCCCAAGTGGCGCATGGCGCCCAGCCCGCACGGACCCTACTGGAAGGAGGGCATGAAGCTCGGCTACCAGGACGTCGGCGGCTGGACCATGCTGAAATACGCGCCGCTGGAGCGGAACAAGGCGGGCTGGCTGTATGCGCAGTTCTGCACGTCCAAGACGGTGACGCTGAAGAAGGCGCTGGTCTCCCTGCACCTGATCCGCGAAAGCGACGTGTGGCATCAGGCGATGACCGACCTCGCACCCAAGGTCGGCGGCCTCGTGGAGTTCTACCGCAGCCCCGCCCGCAAGCAGTGGACGCCCACCGGGGTGAACGTGCCGGACTACGGCAAGATGGCGCAGGTCTGGTGGCAGAACGTCTCCAACGCCATCTCCGGCGCGGTCACGCCGCAGCAGGCGATGGACGGGCTGGCGCGCGACCAGGACGCCATCATGGGCCGGCTGCAGCGCTCTGGCGTGCAGGGCAAGGCCGGTCCGGTGCTGAACCCGGAGCGGGACGCCGAGTACTGGTTCGCCAAAGCGGAGAAGGACGGCAACCTGGCGCCGCAGCGGAAGCTCGCGAACGAGAAGCCGCAGGGCGAGACGGTGGACTACGACACCCTGCTGAAGACCTGGGCGGCCACGCCCATGCCCAAGCGGGCCTGACCGGTGCAGGATGAGAGGGGGGCGGGCGACCGCTCCCCCGGCGGCGTCCTGCCGTGACCGGACCCAAGGCTGGTCATGTGCTGGTCATCGACCAGGGCACCACCTCCACCCGGTCCATGGTGTTCGGGCCGAAGCTGGAGGTGGTCGCCACCGTGCAGCGCGAGTTCGAGCAGCTCTACCCGCAGTCGGGCTGGGTCGAGCATGATCCCGAGGCGATCTGGTCCACTGCGCTGCACACCGCACGGGAGGTCCTGGCCGCCGCCGGGCTGGACGCATCGCAGGTCACGGGCCTCGGAATCGCGAACCAGCGGGAGACCACGCTGGTCTGGGACCGCGCGACCGGGCAGCCGATCTACAACGCCATCGTCTGGCAGGACCGACGCACCGCCGGCGCCTGCGACGCGCTGGAGGCCGCCGGGCACGGCGCGATGGTGGCGGTGCTGACGGGCTTGCGGCTCGACCCGTATTTCTCCGCGACCAAGATCGGCTGGATCCTGGACCATGTGCCCGGCGCCCGCGCCCGGGCCGAGGCCGGGCACCTCGCGTTCGGAACGGTGGACAGCTTCCTGCTCTGGCGGCTGACCGAGGGCGCGGTGCACGCGACCGATGCCACCAACGCCTCCCGCACCCTGCTCTGCGACATCGCGACGGGCGGCTGGCATGACGACCTGCTGGCGCTGTTCCGCATCCCGCGCGCCATGCTGCCGGAGATCCGCGACAGCGCCGGGGCGTTCGGCATGACCCGGCTGCTCGGCGGCACGCTCCCGGTGCGCGGCATCGCCGGCGATCAGCAGGCGGCGCTGATCGGCCAGGGCTGCCTGGCGCCCGGCATGGTGAAGGCGACCTACGGCACCGGCGCCTTCGTCCTGCTGCATGTCGGGCGCGAACCCGTGCGCTCCAGCCACCGTATGCTCGCCACCATCGCCTGGCAGCGCGGCGGCGTGCGCGAGTATGCGTTGGAAGGCTCGATCTTCTCCGCGGGCACCGGGGTGCAGTGGCTGCGCGATGGCCTGGGCCTGGTGGGGCAGGCGGCGGAGACCGGCGACCTCGCGGCGGCGGCGGACCCGGCGCAGGACGTCTACCTCGTGCCTGCCTTCACCGGGCTGGGCGCGCCGCATTGGGACAGCCACGCCCGCGCCTGCCTCAGCGGCATCAGCCGCGGCACCACCCGCCGGGAACTGGCGCGCGCCGTGCTGGAGGGCGTCGCCTACCAGACGCGGGACCTGCTGGACGCCATGCTCAGCGATTTCGGGCATGGGGGAGACGTCGTGCTGCGCGTCGATGGCGGCATGACGGCCAGCGACTGGACGATGCAGTTCCTGGCGGACATGCTGGGCGTCGGCGTCGAACGGCCGCGCTGCCTGGAGACGACGGCGCTCGGCGCCGGGTACCTCGCCGGGCTGGACGCCGGCCTCTACCCGGCCCCGGACCGTTTCCAGCAGCTTTGGGCCATGGACCGCCATTTCGCCCCGGGAATGGCCCCGGCCGAACGCGCGCGCAAGTACGCCGGCTGGCAGGCCGCGGTCGCCCAGGCGCTGCACCGCCCGGGCTGAGGCGACGCGCGTCGTGTTCCGCTGCGACGACGCGCTGCCCGGCCGAGGGCCGGGATGCGATCTACGACCGTCATGCCCGACGCACAGGGGACGGTGGATTCATGACGGTGCCGCAAATGGGTTCGCAAGGCCCGGCTGAACGCCGTGGCGCCAGGCCAGGGGGCTGAGGCTCTTTCGGGAAGGCCAGCCAGGGGCCGTGGCCATCTCGCATCACCTGCCGTGCCACAAAGCAACGCCGCGGCTTATGAGACTTGTCGCGATGGTATTTACGGTCAAACCTTGCAAAACGATCACCGGGAGACTCGCAGCGTCTCGTGCCATTTCATGAGCAATGCGAAAATAAAAAGATTTCTCGTGAAATTGAGACCAAGCCGAAGTCAGCATGATCGATTGGGGAGTACGATTGGTGCGCAATAAAGGTTTTGCTTTGGCTCTGTCGTTGCAGCGGCTTGGAATAAGCAGCCTGGTCTGCCTGATGTTGACCGTGGGGGCTGCGAAGAGGGCAGGGGCGCAGGAGATCGAACCTTACGACTTCGTGCCGTTGCCCGCCGGCACCAACCTGGCCATCGGCTACTACGCGTATGGCCACAACACCGACTTCAACGTCGCCCGCGGATCGACGATCAAAGGCTCGGGCGTTGAAATCAATGTCGGTATCGCCCGCTACGTCCATTATGTCGAGATCGCCGGGCATCCAGCCGGCTTCCAGATCATCCAGGCCTTCGGCTCGCTGTCAGGCGCCCATATCGACGGCCAGAGGCTCGGCAGCGCCTTCGGGGCGCAGAACACCGTCCTTTCGGCGTTCATCTGGCCTTACGTCAACACGGCGACCAAGACCAACGTGATCACGACCGGCTTTATCGCCCCTCCAGACGGCACCTATGACAAGCAGTCCGCCATCAACCTCGGCGACAACCGCTGGCGCGGCACATTCCAGCTTGGCCTGTCTCAGGGCCTCACCGACAACCTCGCCTTCGATGCGGCGTTCGACGTGCAGTTCTACGGCGACAACGACAGCTACGTTCCTGGAAACCGGCGGCTCAGCCAGGATCCGACCTACCGCGCACAGCTTTGGGCCAACTGGCGCTGGAACCCCGCCTTCAGCACCTCGCTCGGCTATGAGGGCTTCTTCGGCGGCTCGCAGCAGGTGGACGGCTTCTTCGCCGGCAGCAAGACGGAAATCCAGCGCATCCGCGCCAACGCCGCGCTGTTCCTGACCCCGCGGCTCCAGACCATGCTGGAACTCAATCACGACGTCCACGTCGTCGGCGGGTTCAAGCAGGAGTTCGGCACGACGCTCCGGGTCGTCTATGTATTCTGATCGCGCCCGGCCGCCGCAGGGAACGGAGACACGCACGCCATGAACACGATGTCACGCCTATCGGCCGCCGCGGCGCTTCTGGTGCTCGTGGCCTGCCAGAGCCAGAATGCCCAGCCCGCCACCAGCGATGCCAACCCGGCGGAGGTGCGCTTCACCACCGACGCCTACCAGATCATCGAGTTCGACCGCCAGGAGGGCGCGCTGGCCAGGACGCAGGCGCAGACGCCCGCCGTGAAGGCGATCGCGCAGCAACTCACCAGCCAGGCGAACGAGTTCGCGGCGCGGCTCGCCCCTACCGCGGCGGCGGCGTCGATCAAGCCGCCGTCCATCCTGCGCGAGGACTTGCGCGTGCGCCTCGGCCATATGCGGCTGCAGCAGGGCTTGGACTTCGACCGCACCTACGTCACCGACCAGATCGCGAGCCATGAGGAGCTGCTTCGAATGCAGGGCGGCGTGAGCCCGGGCATGGTCAGCCCGCCATTCGCGACGCTCATGCGCGACGGCACGAGCCTGGTGCAGGAGAACTTGGAGAAGCTGCGCGTGCTGCAAAGACAGATGGCGGCGCCCAAGGCCTAGCGCCGCCAGACTCAGGGGACGGTCGAGGGGGTGGCAAAGCAGGGTGCGGCAACATGTATGAAGCGTCCGTCGCAGCCGATGGCCGAACCATGGAGCCAAGCTTGCCAAGTTCCCCACGCCTGCTCATCGCCTTTTATTCGCGCAACGGCACGGTCGAGGCGCTCGCCGTCGCCGCTGCCGACGCGGCGCGGCAGGCGGGTGCCGACGTGCGGCTGCGCCGTGCCCGGGAGGTGGCTGGTGAGGATGCCATGGGCCAGGTCGAGGGCTGGCTGGACAGTGCCCGGCGCCAGAACGAGTTGCACGAGGCGCCGACCAAGGACGATGCGGAGTGGGCCGACGCCATCCTGTTCGGCACCCCATGCTACTTCGGCGCCATGGCGACCGAGCTGAAGAACTTCCTCGATCAGCTCGGTCCGCAATGGAAGCGCGGCGCGCTGGCCGGCAAGGTCGGCGGCGCGTTTGCCGCTGCGTCCTGGCCGCATGGCGGGACGGAGGTGGTGACCCTGTCGCTCTATGCGCCCATGGCGCATCTCGGCATGGTGATCCTGCCCACCGGCTACACCGACGCGGCGATGCTCGAGGCCGGGTCACCCTATGGCGCCTCGGCGATATGCGGCTCCGAGCATCGTCCGCCCAGGGAGGAGGATCTCAGGGCGGTCCGGCACCAGGGTCGCCGCATGGTGGCGATCACCGGTGCCCTGATCGCCGCCGGAGAGATGCCGAGCCGGCGGTAGCCGGCTAATCCTTGCGGCCGGGTCGTTTCGGTGGTCTAGGCCCTGCCGGCCCGCCGGACGGCGGCATCCATCCCGCCAGTTCCTGCAGGTCATCGGGCTTCGACAGCGTGACCGTGCCGTTGCGTATCTCCAGCAGCCCGTCGCGCCGCAGTTGCTGAACGGTGCGGTTGACGTGGACGACGCTGAAGCCGAGCACGTCGGCCAGCACGTCCTGGGTCAGCGGCATGGCGAAGCTGTCCCCATCCACCAAGCCGACGCGGCTCAGGCGTTCGCGCAGTTCCAGCATCAGATGGGCGAACCGCCCACATGCGGTCTGCCGGCCCAGGCGCACGATCTGGTCATAGAGCAGCATGTCGTGCAGGTGCGCCATGACACGGACCGCGTGCGCGAGGCCGGGATGTGCCGGGTCGGCGGCGACCGAGGCCTCCACCAGGGGCAGGGCGCTGACGGTCTCGAGCTCGGTCAGCGCCGCGACGGCGCAGGACGACGGCAGCCGGACCGGCAGCAACGGCCACACCAGGTCACCGGGCAGCTTGAGGCTGACGATCTGTCGATGCCCGTCGGGCAGCAGGCGGTACTGGCATGCCCACCCCGCGACGATCATGCGCGACGGCGGCGGCGCCGTGCCGGCCACGTAGAGGTCCCGGTAGGGCGGGTGGTAGCGCGGCGCCTCGGCCAGTTCGGCCAGCAGCTTCGTCTCTAGGATCGACAGGCTGACGAACGCGGAGAAGTGCTCGACCAGCACCCGGAAGTGGCCGGCCTGCCCGTCATAGCTGTCCGACATCAGCTCACCCGCGCTAACGTGCGACAAGCAAGCGGTCCAGTTCTGCAAACCGTGCCAAGCCGCCGGCCCTCAGGTCGTTGCGTAATACTACACTGCGCATTGCATCCCTCGATTGTGGGAACGATCACCGCAACATTAGTCTGAATTGCACATCTGCAAGGTAAACAAACTGGTAGTCGGCGTGGTGTTCATGAGAGTGCAACGTATGGGCACGGGGTCACCAACTTGACTTTTGACCTTGTCGTGTTTCTGATGCTTGGGCGTGCTGTGACTTCGCCTCTGTCCAGCCGTCCCATGGTTCAGGCTTCCGTCCCCGCGCGCTGTGGGGCGCAGCCGTACCTCCCAGCGTCTAGGTGTTCAAGTGGGCCAGGGGCGTGCCGGCCTCCTCCCACCGGCATGCCACCAGCCGCCCGGTGGAGGACAGGGTGATGTAGGCCGTGCGCAAATCCGCGCCGCCGAAGCAGATGTTGGTCACCCAGCGCTCCGGCATCGGCACGTGCCGGACCGAGGCGCCGTCGGGCGAGATGATCGAGATCCCGCCATGCACCAGCGTCGCCACGCAGATGTTGCCCGCGCGGTCCACCGCCAGGCTGTCGAATCGCTGATAGTTGGCGCTGCCGGTGACCAGTCGGCCGCCGTGCGGAGAGGGCCAGGGCTGCCGCCGAATTTCGCCGGGCCCGGCGAGGTCGAACGCCCACAGCCGGGCCGGCTCGGTCTCCGCCACGTACAGCGTGCCGCCGTCCGGCGACAGGCCGACGCCGTTGGGAGTGAGCATGGGGAACGCCACCTCGCGAATCAGGCTGCCGTCGGCGCGGCCGTAATAGACGGCGCCGCGGTCCAGTTCCCGCAGCCGGCCCTTGCCGAGGTCGCTGAAGTAGAACCCGCCGTGCCGATCGAAGACCAGGTCGTTCGGACCGCGCAGCGGCGCCGCGTCGCTTGCGGCATACAGCGTCTCGAACGCGCCGGTGACCAAGTTCACCCGCTCGATCCGCCCCCCGCTGTAGTCGTCGGCCTGCAGGATCGGGCGCAGCCCGGTCTCGTCCTCCGTCCAGTTGAAGCCGCCGTTGTTGCAGACGTAGCAATGCCCGTCCGGCCCGATCGCCGCCCCGTTCGGCCCGCCGCCGAGCTGGGCGACCACCTGCGTCGCGCCGTCCGCCTGCACCCGGGTAAGGCAGCCGCGCTCGATCTCTACGAGAAGCACGGAGCCGTCCGGCATGGCGACCGGCCCTTCGGGAAAGCGCAGCCCGGCGGCGATCTCGCGTAGGTCCATTGAGCGTCTCCTTGGCTTGGGGCGCGGTGCGCCTGGTGCAGCTGCAACACCATAGCGGCTTTTCGAGAACATGGGATGCGCGGGACCGTACCTTCGCCGGATCACTGGCTGGCCGTTGCGGGACGGCGACCCTAGACGCGGCAGATGGCGGGCGATGGAGCCGCGCGGACTGCCCGTCGAGATGAAGCAGGAAAACATGAGGCGCATCAGCAACGGTTTGTGATATTACGATTTCATTATGAAACGGGAGTGCCGTCGGCTGGGCCGGAACAGGGGAGACAGGAACTCATCCATGACCGTGCCGAGTGCAGGCGGCCTGCCCGTAGGGCGGCGTTATGTCATTCTCGCCGGGGTCGGCGCTCTTGGCATGGCGGCGGCCGGATGGCGGCAGGCCGCCCGCGCGCTGTCGATGACCCGCGAGATCGCCGACATGACGTGGGTGGAAGTGCGCGACGCCGTCAGGGCAGGGTTTGACACGGTGATCGTGCCCAGCGGCGGGCTGGAGCAGAACGGTCCGCACATGGTCATCGGCAAGCATGACTACATCATCGCCTGGGCCGCACGCCGGATTGCCGCCGAGCTTGGCAACGCTCTGGTGGCTCCCGTCATCTCGTATGTGCCCCAAGGCGACTACGATCCGCCAACGGGCAACCTGGCCTTCCCGGGAACGGTGGGTGTGCCCGCTCCCGTGTTCGCCGGGGCGCTCGAAGGCATCGCCCGCAGCCTCAAGCTGGCCGGCTTCAGGACCATCTGCTTCATCGCCGACCATGGCCCCTCGCTCGCGCCGCAGGCCGAGGTCGCCGCCAGGCTGCGTGCCGAGTGGGGCGGCAAGCCGAAAGTCCTCGCCATTGACTCCTATTACGTCGATGCCGCGGAGACGGACTTTCTGCGGGCGCAAGGCGCGTCCGATGCCACCATCGGCGGACATGCAACCCTCTCCGACACCTCGGAACTGATGGCTGTCCACCCCGGCGGGGTCGATCTCTCGCGCCTTCCCGCAAGCCTCTCGTCATTCGCGGACCTTGGCGTGATCGGCGACCCACGCCGTTCGACGGTCGCGATGGGCGACGCCTTGATGGCGCTCAAGATCGGCGCAGCCGTCGCGCAAATCCGCGCGGCGACCAGTGCTGTAGCCGACTGAACGGATCTCATCATGCCGCTTCTTCAGACGATCCTCATGCTGCTCGCTGACACCACCTTGCCGGTCCTGCGCAACCTGGCCGTGCTTGCGGTGATGTTCACGGCGCTCTCAACGCTTGTCGCCGTCTGCAACAAGACGCCGCCATGGTGGCGCAAGCCGGATCTCTCGACCGACCTCTGCTGGGCCATCGTGCCGCCGCTGCTTCACAGGGTCGCGCATGTCTCGATGCTGGTGTTCGGCATCGCAGCACTCTATGGCATCACCGATCCCGGCGGCCTCGACCGCTTTTTCGCCGAGGGGCGGGGACCGCTCGCCCACTTCGGCTTCTGGCCGCAGGTGGCGCTTTACCTGCTGGGCAACGACCTGGTCATGTATGCCACGCATCGCCTGTTCCACAGCGCGCGCCTGTGGCGTTTCCATGCCGTGCACCACTCGTCCGAGCAGCTGGAATGGACCTCCGCGGCGCGGTTCCACCCCGTCGACCAGATCCTGCACGGCGTCCTGGCAGATGTCGTCATGCTGCTGCTGGGAATACCGCCGGAGGTGCTGGTGTGGCTGATGCCGTTCAACGTCGGCACCTCGGCGCTCGTGCATGCCAACCTCGACTGGGATTTCGGGCCGTTCCGTTACGTGCTGGTCAGCCCGGTCTACCACCGCTGGCACCATACCAGCGCGGAGCGCGGCGGAAGCAGCAACTTCGCCGGAACGTTCCCGCTGTTCGACCTCCTTTTCGGGACATTTTACCTGCCGGGGGACCAGCGTCCCGACTGCTACGGGGTGGATGATCTTCATTTTCCCAGAGGCTTCATCGGTCAGCTCCGCCACCCGTTCGCGCCTGCGTGCCGGACGCGAGCGATACAACACGGCCCGGCGGAGGACACGCCCGGCGTCGGGTGACAATTGGCTGCGTCGCCCCCGCCATCCAGAAACACACCCTGCATGTTCCTGGAGCAGAGTTTAGCCGCTACCGACAGCGCGGTCAGCGTCGCCAAATGCGGCCGTCTCCTGCGTGCCTGTCACCATAGCCGTAGCGAAGCGCAACCAAGCAGGCCTTTATGACAGCATCTCGCACACTGCTTTCCATTCAGTATTTCCGTGCCTTCGCGGCGCTCGCGGTGGTGGCGTCCCACACGGGCTGGATGCGCAGCGACATCGGACAGGTCGGCGTCGATTTGTTCTTTGTCATCTCCGGCTTCATCATGATGCATGTGAGCCAGCGCGAGGCGTCCCCACTCGTCTTTCTTCGTGCGCGGACATTGCGCATCGTGCCGCTTTACTGGCTCATCACCTTGCTGATGGGATGGATACGCGGCGACAGCGTTGCACATGTGGGAATGTCGCTCGCGTTCTGGCCGCATATCGGACCTGAGGGCCTCATTTCTCCGGTGATTATCGCTGGCTGGACGCTTTGCTATGAGGTCTTCTTCTATTTGATCTTCGCGGCGGTATTGATGCTGCCCGTCAACTGCCGCTTGCTGCCGCTTACGACCGTCTTTGTGGCATTGTGCCTTGCTGGCTTCATCCTGCATCCGGCGCAGGCAGCCATGGCGTCGTTCACAAGCCCACTGCTGCTAGAGTTTGTCATCGGCACATGGCTTTGGCGAGTGTGGCAGCATGGCTGGCTGGCGCGCGGCTATGCGGGAGTTGCTCTGCTTGTACTGGGCAGCCTCATGTTTGCGGCTCAGGTGATGATCCCTGCGCCGGTTGCGTGGCGGTTTCTGCTATGGGGTGTACCCGCCTTGCTGGTCGTTGCCGGCGGTCTTGGGATCGAAGCTAAAGGTCAGCTGCCAACACTGCCATGGCTTCAAAC
>CAHJXG010000184.1 GCA_903644035.1 Rhodospirillales bacterium | reverse complement strand
ACGGCGACGGTCGATGCGCCGAAGGGCACGCTCGACGGGGCGCGGCAGGCGTTTGCGATCTACGCCAACGACCAGCTCACCAAGCCGCAGGAACTGAACAACGTCATCCTGGCCTGGCGCAACGGCGCCCCGGTGCGGGTGCGCGACATCGGCATGGCGGTGGACGGCCCGGAGAACGCCCGCCTCGCCGGCTGGCAGAACGGCAAGCGCGGCATCCAGCTCCTGATCTTCAAGCAGCCCGGCGCCAACGTGATCGACACGGTGGAGCGGATCAAGGCGGCGCTGCCCAAGCTGCGCGCCGCCATCCCGCCGTCCGTCAGGGTTGAGACCATCGTGGACCGCACCGTCACCATCCGCGCGTCGCTGCATGAGGTGCAGTTCACCCTTCTGCTGTCGATCGCCCTGGTCGTGATGGTGATTTTCCTGTTCCTCCGCAACGTCTGGGCGACGATCATCCCGAGCGTCACCGTGCCGCTCGCCCTCGTCGGCACCTTCGCCGTCATGTACCTGTTCGGCTACAGCCTCAACAACCTGACGTTGATGGCACTCACCATCGCCGTCGGCTTCGTGGTCGATGACGCCATCGTCATGCTGGAGAACATCTACCGCCACATCGAGGACGGCATGTCGCCCGGCGAGGCCGCGCTGAAGGGCGCGGGCGAGATCGGCTTCACCATCATCTCCATCAGCCTCTCGCTGATCGCCGTGTTCATCCCGCTGCTGCTGATGGGCGGCATCGTCGGCCGGCTGTTCCGGGAGTTCGCCATGACGGTCGCCATCGCCGTGATGGTGTCGGCGGTGGTGTCGCTCACGCTCACGCCCATGATGTGCTCGCGCTTCCTCAAGCATCATTCCGGCGAGCACGGCCTGCTGTATCGCGTGATCGAGCGCTTCTTCGACGCGCTGCTGGCCGGCTACCGGCGCACCCTGGATGTCGCCCTGCGGTTCCAGTTCGTGACCTTGATGGTGTTCTTCGGCACGCTCGCCTGCACGGTCCTGCTTTACGTGCAGATTCCCAAGGGGTTCTTCCCGACGCAGGACACCGGCGTGATGGTCGGGCTGACCGAGGCGGCGCAGGACGTGTCGTTCGCCGAGATGTCCCGCCGACAGGTCGCCGCGACCCGGGTGATCGCGAGCGATCCCGCAGTCGCCTCCGTGTCGTCCAGCATCGGCGCCGGGCTTGGCGGCCAGACCGGCAACAACGGCCGGATCTGGACCAACCTCAAGCCGTTCGAGGATCGCGACGTGACGGCGCAGCAGGTGATTGCCCGGCTTCGCCCACGCCTTGCCGAGATCGAGGGCATCAAGGTCTTCTTCCAGGCGGCGCAGGATATCAACATCGGCGGGCGCCTCGCCAAGACGCAATACCAGTACACGCTGCAGGACGCCGAGCTTGCCGAGCTGTATGAATGGACGCCCAAGATCCTCGCGAAGCTGCGGGAACTGCCCATGCTGCGCGACCTGGCGACCGACCAGCAGATCGCCGGGACCACCGCGACGCTCACCATCGACCGCGACCGCGCCGCGCGCTTCGGCATACAGCCGCAGCTGATCGACGACACCCTGTACGACGCGTTCGGCCAGCGCCAGGTCGCGCAGTACTCCACCCAGGTGAACACGTACAAGATCATCCTGGAGGTGCCGCCCGCGATGCAGGCGGATATGAGCACGATCGAAAAGCTCTATGTCCGGGGCCGGGACGGCGCGGCCGTGCCGCTGTCCACCTTCGTCAAGCTCGACACGAAGCCAGTGGCACCGCTGGCGATCTCGCATCAGAGCCAGTTTCCCGCGGTGACGCTGTCGTTTAACCTGGGACCCGGCGCGGCGCTGGGAGACGCGGTGGACGCCATCAACGCCGCCATGGCCGAGCTTGGCGCCCCTGCCACCCTGCGCGGCACCTTCCAGGGCACGGCTCAGGCCTTCCAGGCGTCGCTCAGCACCCAGCCCTATCTCATCGCGGCCGCTCTCATCGCCGTGTACATCATCCTCGGTGTGCTCTACGAGAGCTTCATCCTGCCGATCACGATCCTCTCGACCCTCCCTTCTGCTGGCGTGGGCGCCCTGCTGATGCTGATGATCGCGGGCTACGACCTGTCGGTGATCGCGCTGATTGGCGTCATCCTGCTCATCGGGATCGTGAAGAAGAACGGCATCATGATGGTGGACTTCGCCATCACTGCGGAGCGGCAGCGCGGCGCCACCCCGCACGACGCCATTCGCGAGGCCTGCCTGATGCGGTTCCGGCCCATCCTGATGACGACGATGGCGGCCCTGCTCGGCGGGCTGCCGCTGATGCTCGGGAGCGGCGCCGGGTCGGAGCTTCGGAAGCCTCTCGGCTATGCCATGGTGGGCGGGTTGCTGCTCAGCCAGCTTCTGACGCTCTACACGACCCCCGTCGTGTACCTCTATCTGGATCGCCTGCAGCGCTGGCTGTCGCCGGCCCGGCGCTCCGCAATGCCGGCCCTGGCCAACAAGATCGGCTCCACGGCCGACTGACATGACGCCCGCCACGCTTTCAGCCGCGCTCGTTGACCAGGTGCCGGCCATGCAGGCCCGCGCCACGACGCTCGATGCGGAGGAGCTGTTCCCGGAGCAGGACTTCCAGATGCTGCGCGAGCTTGGGGCGCTCCGGGCGCCGCTGCCGTCGGCCCAGGGCGGGCAAGGCGCCGGCACCGAACCCGGCGGCATGGACCTGATCGTCCGCCTGCTCATCACCCTGGGATGGGGCAACCTCGCCGTGGGCCGGCTGTTCGAGGCGCATGTCAACGCGCTCAAGCTGATCGTCGCCTACGGTACGCCTGCGCAGGTCGGGCGCGTCGCGGCGGAGGTGTGGGACGGCCACCTGTTCGGTCTCTGGGTCACCGACCCGGCGGAACACGCCTTGCAGCTCAGCGCCGGGGCGCTGCGCGGCAGCAAGGGGCCATGCTCGGGCGCCGGGCATGTCACGCGCGCCTTGGTGACGATGTCCACTCCGGCCGGGTCGCAGATGGCGGTCGTCGCGGTAGACCGCACCGTCGCCGTCGAGCCGAAGCGAGGCGTTCTGCAAGGGATGCGGGCCTGCATCAACGGCGTCGCCCGCTTCCATGACACCCCTTTGGCCGACGACGCGCTCATCGGCGGTCCCGGCGACTACCTGCGGGAGCCGCTGCTCTCCACGGGCGCCTGGCGCACCTCCGCGGTGACGCTGGGCGGTCTCGACGCGCTCGTCGCGGCGACCCGGGATCAGCTTGCGCGGCGAGGCCACCAGGATGCCCTGCTCCAGCAGGACCGGTTTGGCCACATGCTGATCGCGCAGGAGACCGCCCGGCTCTGGACCACGGCCGCCGCGCAGCACGCCGAGGCCAGCCAGGCACCGGCAGCCGACCAGGTCGCCTATGTCAACCTCGCGCGCATTGCGGTCGAGGCGGCGTGCCTCGATGCCATGCGGCTGGCGCAGCGCGCCTTGGGCCTTGCGGCCTTTCTGCGGCCGAACCCGGTGGAGCGCCTGCTGCGCGACCTCGCGGTCTACCTACGCCAACCCGCGCCCGACTCGGTGCTGACCGAGGCTGCATCCCACGCCTTTTCCGCATGATCTCCGCGGCGCAGGCGTTCGAGGCCATGATGGCTTTGCCGATCATGCCGCTGGACGCCATCACGGACGGCAAGCCGACGCTGATCCTCGCGCCGCACGCGGACGACGAAACGCTGGGCTGCGGCGGCCTGATCGCCGCCGCCTCGGCTGCAGGGCATCCGCCTTTCGTGCTGATCCTGACCGACGGCACGGGATCGCACCCCAACTCCCAGGCCTACCCTCCCCTTCGCCTGAAACAGGTGCGGGAACAGGAGGCGCGGGCCGCCGTCGGCATTCTGGGCCTGCCTGGCGACCGCATCGGCTTTCTGGGGCTGCGTGACGCCGCGGCGCCCATGGAGGGCGATGCCTTCGACGCGGCGGTCGACGCGATCCTGGCGGTCACCGAGCAGGTCGGGGCGGCCAGCATCCTCTCGCCATGGCAGCACGACCCGCACTGCGACCACCTTGCGGCGCACCACATGGCGTGCAGCGCCGTCGCACGGCGCCGCCTCCGTCACCTCGCCTATCCCATATGGGGTTGGACGCTCGCCCCCGAGACCCGGTTGGCTGGTCTGCCGCCCGGTGGAATGCGGCTCGACATCACGGATCACCTGGCCGCGAAACGCCGGGCCACCGCCGCCCATGCGAGCCAATATGGCGGCCTGATCCAGGACGACGCCGACGGCTTCCGGTTGCCATCCGACCTTTTAGAAGTATTCAGCCGGCCTTACGAAACATTTCTGGTCCTGCACGAAGGGCGGACGCCATAAGCTCCTGGCCACAGATGCTTTTCTGCTGCGCCACAGAAGCGGCACCGCGTCCGCGCAGGCCGGCAACAATGCGCCTGGCATCCCTGGTCTCCCTGGCCACCGCGCCGATGGGAACCCGCACCAGCGCCAGTCCGGTCGCCGTTGCTTCAATCGTCTCCCACGCCCCTCCGAACGTGTCCTGCCTCAAGGCCAAGCCCATCGTCGCCGCGTCGCAGCCGAGTTCTTGAAGAAGCCGCGGCGTCGCTCTGCCCTGGCCATGGAACAGGCGGCGGACCTCCGCGCGCAACCGGGCGCGCCGGCTCCGGTTCGCGGCAGGCTCCAGCGCATCATCCAGAAACGGGTCTGGCGCCACGAGGCGACGGCGGATCGTATCCGCCATGCCGCCGACAGCCCGCCCGTCGATGCGCCCGGACACCGTCACGTAAACATCCGGCGCGTGGCGAATGCGCGCATCGGCGCGGCGCAGGGCCGCAAAGAAGGCCCGGTCCTCGCCGGCCGCAATCGGGGGCACGCCACCAACCCGGCGATAGGCGTCGAGCGTCACGCAGATGCTGGCGCCCGAATGCTCAGTATGACGGGGCCACGGGTCGGCCGGGTCAGGGTCGAGCAGGTGATCAATCTCATCCAGCAGCGACGCATAGGCGCATTCGCGCGCGTCATCCTCGTGCAGCGCGGCCGGGATCGCCGCGGCGTCGGCGGCATCGAGGACTGCCTGTCCCGCCACCGCATCCGCCCCTTTACGAATATGGAACAGGTTTGCAGCCAACCAGCCCGGCGCGACCTGTCCGTCCGCATCCGTGCTGAGCAACACCCCTTGGGGCGGCAACGTGTCGGCCGCGAGCTTCATCGCCAGGTGCCGGGCTTGACCGGCGGTCTGCTGCCCCGGGGGGAACTCATGCTCGACGACGTCAAGGGTGAACGACGCGGGCTGCATGTTGCGGGCGATCGCCGCCGTCGCATCGGTTGAGTTGTTGACCAGCAGCACGATGCGGGAACTCACTCCAGCAAGCTGCTGATCCAGCGCCGTCAGGCAACGCGCGATCCACTCCGCTTCGTTATGCGCCGGGATGGCGACGGCGACCGACGCAACACTGGGTCCAGCCAAGAAGGGGGCGTCCACGCGCGGTTCCATTAAGATTTTGAGACCTGCCCAACGCCATGGAGCCGTCGCAAGTTCCTGAGATGCAGGAATGTCGCGCGGACGTTATCCCATCCAGGCCAGTTCGGCCCGGATCGCCTCGTCCAGCTCACGGATGCGGAACGGCTTTTGCAGGAAACGCCGGTTGATCGGCTGAGGCAGGAAGTAGCCGGAGATCAGAATGACCCGCAGGTCCTGAAAACGCCGGCCCACGATCTCCGACAGTTCCAGCCCGGACATTCCAGGCATGCGAACATCGGTCACCATCACGTCCACGTCGTCATGCTCGTCCAGCATTCCCAAGGCCGCATGGCCATCGGTCGCCTGGACCACGGTGTAGCCGAGTTCCTGCAGCATCTCGGCCGAGGTTTCGCGGACCGCCTCGTCATCGTCAACCAGAAGGATCATTCATCACCCGTCCTGTCCGTCTCGCTCTCGAAAGCACGCGGCATAGGTGACCAAATCGCCTGTCGTCGGCTACCGAGACCCACAATCCAAGATTGAAATCAAACATTCCTATAAACGAAAAAGAATGTTGCGTCACGCTTCCATCTTACAGAAATGTTGACAAACGTTTGCTGTCGACGCGGAAGATTACATGCAAATAACAAGGAAAGTTGGCGGAGGGGATGAGATTCGAACTCACGGTACGGCTTGACGCCGTACGGCGGTTTAGCAAACCGCTGCCTTCAGCCACTCGGCCACCCCTCCGCCGGGGTCGTCATTGCACAGCGTTTGCCCCCCGGTTCTAGGCGCTCCCGCCCGGGCCGTCAAACGTCACGACAGGGCGACGGCAAAGCCCCGCTGCACGCCGGGCCGGGCCATCAGCGTGTCGAACCAGCGCTTCGCGTTCGGGAACTCGTCCAGGTTGACCCGGTGGCGCTCATGCCGCCAGGCCCAGCCCAGGATGGCGAAGTCGGCGATGGACAGCGTGCCGGCCACGAACTCGACCTTGGCCAGGCGCCGGTCGAGCACGCCATACAGCCGCAGCGTCTCCTTGGTGTAGCGCGCAAGGCCGTAGCGCTGGTCGTCGCCGTTCACCGTCAGGAAATGGTGCACCTGCCCCGGCATCGGGCCGAACCCGCCCATCTGCCACATCAGCCATTCCAGCACCGGCACCCGCTGGCGCAAATCGGATGGCATGAACTGGCCGGTCTTCTCCGCGAGATACAACAGGATGGCGCCCGATTCGAACACCGAGAGCGCCGTGCCGCCCGGGCCGTCCGTGTCGATGATGGCCGGAATGCGGTTGTTCGGGCTGATGGCCAGGAACTCCGGCTTGAACTGCTGGTCCTTGGTGATGTCCACCACGTGGACCGAGTACGGCAGCCCCATCTCCTCCAGCGCCACGCTGATCTTGCGCCCGTTTGGAGTGTTGTAGGTGTGCAGCTCGATCATGCCGGGATCCTATGCTGAAAGCCGTTGCCGCAATGCGTCGTTGACCAGCGCCGGGTTGCCCTTCCCCGCCATGGCCTTCATCACCTGCCCCACGAAGAACCCGAACAGCTTGTCCTTGCCGCCGCGATACTCGGCGAGCTTGTCGGGGTTCGCGGCCAGCACGCTGTCCACCGCCCGGTCGATGGCGCCGGTGTCGGTCACCTGGCGCAGGCCCCGGTTCTCGACAATGCTGGCCGGGGCTTCGCCCGTCTCCACCATCGCCTCGAACACCTCCTTGGCGATGCGCCCGTTGATCGTCCGGTCCGCCAGCAGGTCGAGCAGCTGGCCGAGCGCCGCCGCCGACACCGGGCTGTCGCCAATGCTGCGCCCGGTGCGGTTCAGGGCGGCGAAGAAATCCCCCATCATCCAGTTCGCGGCAAGCTTCGCGTCCCGCCCGGCCGCCACGGTCTCGTAGAACGCAGCCGTCTCCTGGTCCGCCACCAGCACCGCGGCATCGTAGGCCGACAGCCCATGCTTCGCCACGAACCGGGCGCGCTTGGCATCCGGCAACTCCGGCAACTCCGCCCGCAGCCCGGCCACCCAGGCCTCGTCCAGCACCAGCGGCAACAGGTCGGGGTCCGGGAAGTAGCGGTAGTCGTGCGCGTCCTCCTTGCTCCTCATGCTGCGGGTCTCGCCGCGGGCCGGGTCGAACAGCCGGGTCTCCTGTTCCACCGTGCCGCCGGACTCCCAGACCTCCACCTGCCGCGCCGCCTCCGCCTCGATGGCCTGCATGACGAAGCGGACCGAGTTCACGTTCTTCACCTCGCACCGCGTGCGGAACGGCTCGCCGTGCCTGCGGACCGACACGTTCACGTCGGCGCGCATCGACCCCTCCTCCATGTTGCCGTCGCAGGTGCCGAGGTAGCGCAGGATGGTCCGCAGCTTCCGCAGATAGGCCCCGGCCTCCTCCGGCGTGCGCAGATCCGGCTCGCTCACGATCTCCATCAGCGCGATGCCGGAGCGGTTCAGGTCGATGTAGCTCTTGGTCGGGTGCTGGTCGTGCAGCGACTTGCCGGCGTCCTGCTCCAGGTGCAGCCGGGTCACGCCGATGCGCCGGGTGCTGCCGTCAGACAGCTCGATCTCGACGTGGCCCCCGCCGACCACGGGATGCGCATACTGGCTGATCTGGTAGCCCGCCGGCAGGTCGGCGTAGAAGTAGTTCTTGCGGTCGAACCGGCTGACCAAGTTGATCTGCGCGTCGAGGCCCAGCCCGGTGCGCACCGCCTGCGCCACGCACTCCTGGTTGATCACCGGCAGCATCCCGGGGAACGCCGCATCGACGAAGCTGACCTGGCTGTTCGGCTCGGCGCCGAATTCAGTCGCCGAGCCACTGAACAGCTTGGACCGGCTGATGACCTGGGCGTGCACCTCAAGCCCGATCACCAGCTCCCACGGGCCGTCCTGCCCCTTGATGACGTAGCTCATGCCGGCGCTCCCGCCCGGATCGCCGGCAGATGGCGGAAGCCGGCCGCACGCTCCAGCACCGCGCCCACGGCGAACACGGTTTCCTCGTCGAACGGACGGCCGAGCACCTGCAGGCCAAGCGGCAGCCCCTGCGGGTCCAGCCCGGCCGGCACCGACAGGCCCGGGACGCCCGCCATGCTGGCCGGCACGGTGAACACGTCGTTCAGGTACATCGCCACCGGGTCATCCATCTTGTCGCCCTGCGCAAAGGCCGCGGAGGGCGCGGTTGGCGTCAGCAGAGCGTCCACCTGGGCATAGGCGTCGGTGAAGTCCCGCAGGATCAGCGCCCGGACTTTCTGCGCCCGCAGGTAATACGCATCATAGTACCCGGCCGACAGCACGTAGGTGCCGATCATGATGCGCCGCCTCACCTCCGCGCCGAACCCCTCCGCCCGGGTCCGCTCGTACAGTTCCGTCAGGTCCTCGCCCTCCACCCGCCGACCGAACCGCACGCCGTCGTAGCGGGCCAGGTTGCTCGACGCCTCCGCCGGCGCCACGATGTAGTAGGTCGCGAGGCCGTACTTGGTGTGCGGCAGCGACACGTCCACGATCTCTGCGCCCCCGTCGCGCAGCCAGGCCAGGCCCTGCTGCCACAGTGCCTCGATCTCCGCCGGCATGGCGTCGCTGCGATACTCGCGCGGCACGCCGATCCGCAGGCCGCGCACGCCGCGGCGGCAGGCGGCGGCGAAGTCCGGCACCGGCCGGTCCGCCGAGGTGCTGTCCCGGGGATCGAACCCCGCCATGCTGCCCAGCATCACCGCACAGTCCCCCACCGTCCGCGCCACCGGCCCGGCCTGATCGAGCGACGAGGCGAAGGCCACGATGCCCCAGCGGGAGCAGCGCCCATAGGTCGGCTTCACGCCCGCGATGCCGCAGAACGACGCAGGCTGCCGGATCGAGCCGCCGGTGTCGGTCGCCGTCGCCCCCAGCGCCATCCGCGCCGCGACCGCCGCGCACGACCCGCCGGACGACCCGCCGGGCACCAAGGCGGCGCCATCCGCCCGGGTCCAAGGGTTCTGCACGGGTCCGAAGGCCGAGGTCATGTTCGACGACCCCATCGCGAACTCGTCGAGGTTCGCCTTGCCCAGGAACACCGCCCCGTCCCGCAGCAGGTTCGCCGTCACCGTGCTCTCGTACGGGGGCACGAACGGCTCCAGGATACGGCTGCCGGCGGTGGTCCGCACCCCCTCCGTGCAGAACAGGTCCTTGATCGCCAGCGGCAGGCCCAGCAGCGGGCCGCTTTCCCCGGCCGCGAGCTTCGCATCCGCCGCGACGGCCTGCGCCCGCGCCCTGTCGGCCGACACGGTGATGAAGGCGTTGAGCCGCGGGTTCAGCGCCGCCACGGCGTCCAGATGCGCCTCCGTCAGCTCCGCCGCCGAGAACGCCCGCCGGCGCAGCCCGTCCCGCGCCTCGACCAGCGACAGATCGGTCAGCATCACTCGACCACCTTCGGCACGGCGTAGAAGGCGCCCGCCCGGTCGGGCGCGTTGCCCAGCACCAGCTCCGGGATGCCGCCATCGGTCACGGTGTCGGCCCGCAGCCGCATCGCCATCTGCGCCGCGCCGGTCAGCGGGTCGATGCCGTCCACGTCCACCTCGTTCAACTGCTCGATCCAGCCCAGGATGCCGTTCATCTCCCCGGCGAGCTGCTCCGCCTCCGCGGGATCGACGTGGATGCGGGCGAGCCGGGCGATGCGCCGGACGGTCGCGGGATCGAGCGACATGGATGGGTCCTATGCTAGCATGGTGGCACAGCCCGCGCCGGGCTGCTCGAAGCGCGGGACCATACCGACCGACATGCCTCTGTTCAACATCGTGGATGTGCGGACCCGGCTGGCGCCAGGCCAACGGCTGATCGGCGTCGACCCCGGCGCGAAGACCATCGGCGTGGCTCTCTCCGATGTCGGCCTGATGCTGGCCAGCCCGTATGGCAGCCTGCGGCGCGGCAAGCTGGGCCAGGCGGCGGCCGAGCTTGCCGACATCGCGCGGCGGGAGGGCGCCGGCGGCCTCGTCGTCGGCTGGCCGCTGTCGATGGACGGCACGGTGGGGCCGGCGGCGCAGGCGGTGCGGGACTGGGCGCTCTCCCTGTCCGACGTGACCGGCCTGCCCACGGCATTGTGGGACGAGCGCCTGTCGTCGGCCGCGGTGAACCGGCATTTGATCGCCGAGGCCGACATGACCCGGCGCAAGCGCGCCGCCGTCGTCGACCAGATGGCCGCCGCCTACATCCTGCAAGCCGCGCTCGACGCAAGCCGCACCCAAGTGCAGGGCGTATAAGCGAAGAGCCATACGCCGGCGTGCGGCGCTGTGCGGCGGAAGGCGCTGACTGCTGTTCCGCCCTACGGCGGGCGGCTCAGCCCGGCGGCACCGGGTCGCAGGCCA
Organism: Rhodospirillales bacterium; assembly: GCA_903644035.1. Classification (GTDB taxonomy): domain Bacteria; phylum Pseudomonadota; class Alphaproteobacteria; order Acetobacterales; family Acetobacteraceae; genus CAHJXG01. The sequence goes on along the minus strand of CAHJXG010000184.1, from coordinate 29 downwards.
GCGCCGTCGCGCGGGCCAGCACCAGCAAG
>CAHJXG010000183.1 GCA_903644035.1 Rhodospirillales bacterium | reverse complement strand
GCCCCGGCGCTGATCGCCAGCCGCCCGGCCGCGGGCTCCGTCGCCGTGCTGTACTCGCAGGCGAGCTTCCGCACCCGCTGGATGCTGGATCAGCGGCCACGCGGCGCCGCCTGGTCCGACCGCGACGCGGAGCGTGAGCTGGACGACAACGCCTGGCGTGCCGCGCGTCGCCAGATGGTGAACCGCCTGGCCCAGATCGGCATACAGCCGCGCTGGCTGTCCTCCCAGACGCTTGAGGGTGGCGCGTTGCGGGACGATGCGACTAGAGTGCTGATGCTGCTGCACGCAATCGCGCTGTCGGCGGCGGAGATCGAGGAGATCAGGCGCTTCTCCGCCCGCGGCGGCGTGGTGCTGGCCGACACCGAACCCGGCGTGTTCGACCAGCACAGCCGCCGCCGCGCCGAGTCCCCCCTGGCTGGGGTGGCGCGGATGCCGCAGGTTGTCCGTCCGGACGCCGAGCCGTCCAGCGCCGCCGGCCTGACGGCGTTCGCGGCCCTGCTGGAAAAGGCCGGCGCGTTGCCGGAGTTGGGGATGACCGGTCCTGACGGCCTGCGCGCCACCAACGTGGACGCGCACGTGTTCCGCAATGGCGGCGTGCTGATCCTGTCGCTGCAGGCCATGGTGCCCTGGGGCGCCCCCGGCAAGATAGGCGTGGAGCTTCCGGCGCCGGGCTTCATCCACGACATGCGCCGGGCGGGCGCGCCGCGTCGGGCCGACCGCCTCGACGTTGCCCTTGATCCCGTCGAGCCGACGATCCTGGCGGTGTCGGCGGCGCCGCTGCCCGGACCCGTGCTGTCCGGCCCGGACCACGCCCAGCCCGGCACGCGGGTCACCTGGCATGTGGGCCTCGACGGGCCGACGCCGGCGGAGACCCATGCGATGCGGGTGGACCTGCTCGATCCTACAGGCGTGGCGATGCGACCGCTCTCCGGCGTGCTGCGGGTCGGGCAGGACGGAGCCGATTGGACGGTGGCGCTGCCGGTGCCGGCGATGGCCGGGCGCTGGGTCCTGCGGGTCGCCGACAGCATGGCCGCACGCTCCGCCGAGCGCGCGCTGATGGTCGGAGGGCACTAGCGCGGCAGGCCCGGTGCAACCGAACCCCGTCCTGATCGGTTGATACGGCTGATCACGCAAGGGGGACCCCGATGACCGACACGGACCATACCGATACGACCCAGAAGATGTGGGACATGATGAAGCGCATCAGCTTCGCCATGCTCACGACGGAGGATGACGACAACCTGCGCGCCCGTCCCATGGTCGCGGCGCAGAGCGGGTTCGACGGCACGCTGTGGTTCTTCACCCGCGCCAGCAGCCACAAGGTGGACGAGGTGAAGCAGGACCAGCGCGTCGGCGTCACCTACGCCGATCCCAGCAAGCAGGACTACGTCAGCCTGTCCGGCCGCGCCCAACTCGTGCGCGACAAGGCGGCCATCGACGCGCATTGGGGCGAGTCGATGCGGACCTGGTTCCCCAAGGGCAAGGACGATCCCGACATCGCGTTGCTGAAGGTGGACGTCACCATGGCCGAATACTGGGACGCGCCGAACAGCACGATGGTTCATGCCTACGGCTATCTCAAGGCCGTCGTGACCGGGGAGCCGCCGCATCCCGGAGGCAACGAGAAGGTCAGCTTCTCCTGATGCCGGCCGTCATGCCCGGCCTCACCCGGGCATGACGGCTCAGTTCAGCCACTTCGCAAGCAGCCGCTGCCGCTCGCCGGTTTCGGCCTGGATGTGCAGCCAGTGGTCCACCCAGGCCTTCAACGCCGGGTCGCGCGGCAGCATGTAGGCGAGTTCGGAGAAGTTGAAGGGCTGGTCCGGGTGGACGGCGCAAAGCTCGGGGTGGAGGCGCTGCTGCAGGCGGGTCTCAACCGCATCGGTCATCATGACGTCGGCATGGTTTGCGACAAGCTCCTCGAAGATGGCGGCGTTGTTTGGGAACACGATGATCTCCGCCTGCTTGACGTTGGCGCGGGCGAAGGACTCGTTGGTGCCGCCGGGATTGACGATCACGCGCACGCCGGGCTTGTCGATGTCGGCTAGCGAGGCGAAGCGGGCCTGGTCGGCGCAGCGTGCGATCGGCGTCTTGCCGCTCCGCATGACGGGTGCCGAGAAGTAGGCGGTCTTGGCGCGCTCCAATGTGATCGTGATGCCGCCCATGCCGATGTCGTATTTCTGGCTTTGCAGGTCCGGCAGCAGGGTGGGCCAGGCCGTCGGCACGATCTCAAGCCGGACGCCCAGGGCTTTGGCCAGGCCTTCCGCCATGTCCACATCCAGCCCCTCGAACCGTCCGGCCTCGTCCTTGAGGGAGAACGGACGGTAGTCGCCGGTCAGGCCGACGCGGACGACGCCGCGGGCCAGGATCGCGTCCAGCACCGCCTGTGCCCGGGCCGGCATGGCGACAGCGAGCAGCATCAGGGCAATTCGCAGGACGCGGGACAGCATGGACTCTACTCCTTGAGCATGTCTTCGATCCCGGCAGCGATGGCGAACAGCCGGGCGTCGCCGCCGGTCTCCCCCATCAGCATCAGTCCCACCGGCGCCTCGCCGGGGCGGTTCGCCGGGAGGCTGATGCTGCAGCGGTCGAGGAAGTTGGCGAGCGACGTGTTGCGCAGGATGAGGGTGTTGAGCCGGCCGTACTCGGCGTCATCATCCAGGGCGTCGATGCGGGGCGGCAGGACCGGCGTCGTCGGCATCGCCACCGCGTCGAACGGCGCCGTCATCGCATCCATGCTGGCGCGGATTTCGACGCGGGCGGCTTGCAGGGCGATCAGCTCGGACCCGGTCATCGCGGCGCCGCGCTCGATGCGGCGACGCACGCGCTGGTCATAGGCCTCCGCCTGGTCGGCCAGCAACGGGCGGTGCCACGCATAGGCCTCCACCGGTGCCAGGCCGCCCTGGGCGTTGGCGGCGGCGATCCGCTCGAATTGCGGGACACTCAGATGCGTCACCTGCACGCCCCGCTTGCCCAGCCGGTCGAGTGCGCGGCCGAAGACCTCGGCCACCACGGGGTCCACGCCCTCCATCACCATGTTGTCCGGCACCGCCAGGCGCAGCCCATGCAGCGCCATCGGCTCGACCGGCCGTGGGGCCTGCCCGGCCAGGACCGCATCGACCGCCGCGCAGCACCGCACGCTGCGCGCCAGCGGCCCGACGCTGTCGAGCGAGGGCGCCAGCGGCAGCACCCCGGCCAAGGGCACCCGGCGCGCGGTCGGCTTGTAGCCCACCACGCCGCAGAA
>CAHJXG010000182.1 GCA_903644035.1 Rhodospirillales bacterium | reverse complement strand
CCGCCATCAGCACTGCCGGCACGATGCCCGCGACGAACAGCCCGCCGATGGAGACGCTGGACACGAAGGCGAAGATGATCAGGTTGACGCAAGGCGGGATCGTCTCGGCCATCACCGCCGTGCAGGCCAGCAGCCCCGCCGTCTCGTTCTCGTCCTGCCCCGTGCGCCGCACCGCCGGCATGATGACGCCGCCCACGGCCGCGATGTCCGCGAGCTTCGAGCCCGACACGCCCGAGAACAGCGCCGTCGCCAGGATGACGATCAGGTTCAGCCCCCCGCGCATCCGGCCCATCATCCGCAGCAGCAGCTCGATCAGCCGCGACGACATGCCGTTCACCTCCATCGTCAGCCCGGCCAGCACGAAGAACGGGATGGCCAGCAGCACGAAATGGCTGGCGCCCGACGTGACCTGCTGCGCCCAGATCAGCAGCGGCAGGGAGGGGTCGAGCATGAAGTACAGCATCGCCCCGGTCGCGAGCGCGAAGGCGATGGGAACACCCAGCAGCAGGCTGACGACGGAGCCGGCGATCAGCATCGTCAGCGGGGAGAGGGCATAGCCCGGCACGAACGCGTTCCAGCCATGGACGGCACCGCCCAGCAGCAGCACCGCAGCCAGGCTGACCCACCGCGCCGACGCCGCGAGCCGCCCGGCGTTCAGCAGCGCGAAGCCCGACATCAGCGAGGCGCCGAGCAGGAGCGGCGCCAGGAACGTCCATTGCGGCAGGCCCGTCGGCGTGGTCTGGCCCGCGGTGTCGAGCATGAGGTCGAAGATCGACCACGCCAGGATCACCGACACCGCGGCCGTGACCCAGACGGCGAAGCCCTCGACGAAGGCGCGCGGCGCCGGCGGCAGCATCTGGACCAGCATCTCGATCCCGACATGCTGGGACCGGCCCACCACCGTGGCCGCGCCGAGGAACACCATGGTGGTCATCAGCCCGCTCGCCACCTCCTCCGCCCAGTCGAAGGGCTGGTGGAGGAAGTAGCGGAACACCACGGACAGGAACACGACCGCCACGTCGGCCGCGAGCAGGGCGCCGCCGAGATGCTCGATCACCCGCAGCAGCCCGGCAGCGAGCCGCGCGCCGGTTGAGGCGTCGGGCCGGGCCAGCGGGATGGCGATCTGCATGGCGTCCTCCGCGGGGATCAGCTCGTCGCCTTGATCTGCGCGAACATCGGCTCTACCGCAGGATACTGCTTGAGGTAGGCGGGGTAGAGCGTCTCCGCCATCTTGGCCTTCAGCGCGGCGATCTCGGCCGGCGGCACCTCGGTGAACATGACGCCCTTGGTCTTCAGGTCGGCCATGGCCTCCGCCTCGACGCTTTTCACCTCGCTGCGCGACGACGCGGTGGCTGCCGCCGCCGCCTGCTTGAACTGCGGCAGCAGGTCCGGCGTGATCTTGGCCAGGCCGCGCTTGCCGATGAAGGACAGCATGGGCGTGTAGATGTGCCGGGTCAGGAAGGCGTGCTTCGAGACCTCGTAGAGCTTGTAGGCCAGCACGGTCCCGGGGTCGTGCTCGAACCCGTCCACCACGCCGGTCTGCACGGCGGTGTACAGCTCGTTGATCGGGATCGGCGTCGGCGTTGCGCCGATGATGTTGAAGGTGTCGATGAATGCCTTGGTCGGGAGCACCCGCAGCTTCACCCCGGCCAGGTCGCCCACATGGGCGATGGGCGCCTTGGTGTAGATGCTGCGCGCGCCGACCTGGAAGCCCCAGCCCAGGATGCCGACGCCCGTGCGGTCCAGCAGCAGCTTGGCGTAGGCGTCGCCCACGCCGCCGTCGATCGCCCGGGCGCACTGGTCGTAGCTGCCGAACAGGAAGCCGAGGTCGAGCAGCCCGAACTCCGGCACCACGGTCGCCCAGATGGAGGCGCCGGTGAGCATCATGTCGACCGACCCGGCCTTCACCTGGTTGACGACGTCGGCCTCCTTGCCGAGCTGGCTGTTCGGGAAGTAGTCGAGCTTGATGCGGTCGCCCACGAGCTTCGCCAGCTCCGCCTCGAACGGCTGGAACCAGAGGTAGTGCGCCCCGAACCGGTCCGGCGGCGCGGAGGACGAGACCCGCAGCGTGATCGGCCCGGCGGCGCGGGCGATGTGCGGGGCGGCGAGGCCGGCGGCGGTGGCCGACAGCAGGGTGCGGCGCGTTATGGGCATGGGCGTTGTCCTCCTTTGTGATCGGTCGCGATCTTCGCCGCGCCGGGTCGTGTTGAGGTTGGATCAGCCTCCGTGGCGGTCGGCCCGATGCTGGTGGCCGGCGAGGTCCACGACCGCAGCGTATTCGGCATAGGTGACCATCTGCTCCGCGCGGCTGGCCGGGGTGCCGGCCCGGTGCAGCGCCGCAAACGTGTCGCGCATCGCCTTCACGGCGGAGAACAGCGCGCTGACGGCGTGGAACACCACGCTGAACCCCATGGCCTGAAGCTCGCCCGCGGTCAGCGCCACGGCCTCGGTCCCGTCCACGAGCGAGACGACCTTCGGCCCCGGCACGGCGCGCGCCACGGCCTTGACCTCGGCGATGCGCTTGATGCCGTCGATGAACACCAGGTCGACCCCGGCCGCCTGGTAGAGGTGCGCGCGCCGGACCGCCTCCTCGATGCCTTGGGCCGGCAGCGCGTCGGTGCGGCCGATGATCAGCAGGTCGTCCCCGCCCTTCGCCTCGACCGCGCAGCGGAGGCGCTGGGCATTCTCCTCGGCATCGACCAGGCGAATGCCCGCAAGCTGGCCGCACCGCTTGGGCGCGACCTGGTCTTCCAGGTGGATCGCCGCGACCCCCGCCTGCAGGTACTCCCGGACGGTGCGATGGATGTTCGAAGGGCCGCCATAGCCGGTGTCGGCGTCGGCGATCACGGGAATGGAGACCGCGCGGGTCATGTTGCGCGCATGATCCGTCATCTCGGTCTGGGTCAGCAGGCCGAGGTCGGGCATGCCCAGCCGGCTCGCCGTCGCGCCGAACCCGGTCATGTACACGGCGGGGAACCCGGCCTGCTGCACCAGCCGCGCCGCCAGCGGATCGGCCGCACCCGGGGCCATGACGATCCCGCCGGCATCGATCAGGCGGCGCAGGGCCGCGGCCTGGCTCACGCCGGCAGCACCTTGCCTGGGTTCATGATGCCCAGCGGGTCGAGCGCCGACTTGACCGCCTGCATCACCCCGAGCGCCGCGCCGTGCTCGAGCGCCATGAACCTGATCTTGCCCGATCCGACCCCGTGCTCCCCGGTGCAGGTGCCGTCCAGCGCGATGGCCCGGCGCACGAGCCTGTCGTTCAGCGCCTCCGCCTCGGCCAGCTCTGCGGGGCTGTCGGGGTCGATCACCAGGCCCAGATGGAAGTTGCCGTCGCCGACATGCCCGACCGTGGCGATGAAGAACGGCGCCGCGTCGATGTCCGCCTGGGTGTCCGCGATGCAGCGGGGCAGGTTCGAGATGGGCACGCACACGTCGGTGCTCCAGACGCGCGCATTGGGGCGCATGGCCTGGATGGCGTAATGCACGTTGTGCCTGGCCCGCCACAAGCGGTTGCGCGTGTCCGCGTCCGCCGCGGCCTCGAAGCTCAGCATGCCGTTGTGGCGGCCAAGCTCCTCGGCCAGGCCCATCTGCTCGGCCGTTCCGGCCGGCGAGCCGTGGAATTCCATGAACAGCGTCGGGGCCTCGGCAAGCGCCAGGCCGGAGAAGCGGTTCACCGCCTGGATGGTGCGGGGATCCAGCAGCTCGACACGGGCGACGGGGATGCCGCACTGGACCATGGCGACGACGGTGGCGACGGCGGCGGCGGCATCGGGAAAGGCGCAGATGGCGGCGGTCTGCGCCTCCGGGATGCCATAGAGACGGACCGTAAGCTCGGTGATGATGCCGAGCGTGCCTTCCGACCCCACCAGCAGCCGGGTCAGGTCGTAGCCGGCCGAGGACTTGCGCGCGCGGCTCGCGGTGCGGATCACGGTGCCGTCCGCCATGACGGCCGTGAGGGAGACGACGTTCTCCCGCATCGTCCCGTAGCGGACGGCGTTGGTGCCGGAGGCGCGGGTGGCGGCCATCCCGCCCAGCGTGCTTTCGCCGCCGGGATCGACCGGAAAGAACAAGCCGGTCTCGCGCAAATGGTTGTTCAGCTGATGGCGCGTGACGCCCGCCTCGACCGTGACGTCGAGGTCCTCGGCATGAAGCGCGACGATGCGGGTCATCCGGCCGAGGTCGATGCACACGCCGCCGTTCAGCGCCCCGACATGGCCCTCAAGCGAGGTGCCGGCGCCGAACGGGACGATGGCGACCTTGTGCGCGGCGCAGACCCGCACGATGCGCGACACGTCCTCGGTGCCGGCGGGGTAGCACACCGCGTCGGGGGGCGAGGCCGCGTGATAGGACTCGCCGCGGCCGTGCTGTTCCCGCTCTGCATATCCGAGGGCGAGTCGGTCCCCCAGCAGTTCGGCAAGCGCGTCGAGGGCCGCCCGAGATGTGCGGCTGGCGGCGTTCGACGGGCGGTCGAGCATGGTGGTGCCGGGCACTGCGCTTCCCCTGACGGCGATGCTGCCGCTTGCCTGACGTCATAGCGAAGAACCCCGACCCATGCAAACTTTCTGTGCCTTGGATACAGGACACAGCAGTTGCGTTCGAGGCCGGGGCGTGATGGGCTGCCGCACCATGGTGCCCCGGCTCGAACTGCAGCTGCCGAAATCGCTGTCGACGATCGTCGAGGAGCGCATCCGCGACGCGATCGTCGACGCCGAGCTCGCCTTCGGCGAGACGCTGCGGGAGGACGGGCTGGGCCTGTCGCTGGGCGTCAGCCGCACGCCGATGCGCGAGGCGCTGACGCGGTTGCAGCAGCAGGGCCTGGTGGTGATCGTGCCCAAACGCGGCACCTTCGTGTTCAAGCCCTCCGCCGAGGACGTGGAGCAGCTCGCGGCGTTCCGGCTGCTGCTTGAGACGACGGGCGCGAGGCTCTGCCTGGCCCATGCACGGCACCGCACGCAGGCCGACCTGGAGGCGGCGGTGGCCGCGATGGAGGCGGCCCGCAGCCAGGGCGACGGCAAGGCCTATGCCCGTGCCGACACCCTGTTCCACGAACGCTTCTTCGCGAACTGCGGGAACACCTACCTGGTGAACGCCTTCAACGGCATCGCCTGGCGGATCGCCGCCCTCCGCGCCCATCTTTCCGTCCCCCGCGCCGAGGAGCAGGAGCGGTCCTTCGCCGAGCACAAGCAGATCGTCGCCTGCTTTGCCGAGAACTCGCGCACGATGCTGACGCGCGTGCTGAACGCGCACATCATGCGCTCAGCCTCCGTCTATGCCGAGGCGCTCCGGTCGTGAGCGGCCCGGCACAGCCTGCTCAGACGGTCGCGACCGGCGTCGCCGGGGACCCCACCGCACCAGGCAGCCGAAGCGGCGGCGCGGTCAGCAGGAACCGGTTGCGGCCCGCCTTCCGCAGCCAGTCCGCCAGCTCCGTCAGGTGCCACATCTCGCCGAGGTAGACGCCCAGCCGGAACAGGCAGTGCGCGTGCAGCGGCAAGGTCGAGCAGAAATCGGCCGTGCACGGCTTGGCCGGCGCCGCCTCCACCGCGAAGTTGTCGGCGATCAGCGCCACCAGCTGCGTCTCCGTGATCCATTGCAGCAGGCGCTCGTCACGCCCGTCCAGCGCGCAGTTCGTCCTGCGCAGCAGCTCCGCGTCGGGCTGCTTGTTCATGCCCAGCAGCATCTCCGCAAAGCCGGTCCGCAGGCACACCAGGTCACCGGGCTCGACGACGACCTTGTCCTTCTCCAGCACGCCCATGAGCTGCTCGTAGCCGACGATCTCCCCGGACCGGCCGAAATGCGCCTCGAGGTCGATCATCACGCCGCGGCCCTGGATGCAGGACTTCGCCATGTTCTCCACGCCCAGGCGCTGGGCTCCCTGCCGGGCCGTGTTCGGCAGCTCCTGCCCGTTTTGGTAGAGCACCGGCCCTGCCACGTCCGACCCGGCGCGGAAGCCGTTGTAGAACACGTCCTCCGGCTTGCCGTCGCCGTCCACGTCGAACATCTGCCCGACATGCGCCAGCGTGTCCCACTGGGTGGAATACTGCAGCGTCAGCAGCACCTGGTCGTCGCACATGATGTCCAGCGCGGTCGGGTCGTAGCAGCGCAGCGGCAGCGCCATGTTGGCCCGGCCCTCCCGCACCGTGGGCCGCAGCTCCGGCGGGTGGCGGCGCGGGTTGATCGCGGTCCCGCCGGGATAGTCGAGCGGCAGCGACAAGCAGAAGGTGCGGCCCTCGCGCACCTCGGCGACGCCCTGCAGCACCTTCCCGCGCGTCAGCAGGTTGAGCCGGCCCAGCTCGTCGTCGGGACCCCAGTCGCCCCAGGTCGAACCCTCCGGCCGCCGGGTCCAGCGGCTGTTTCCAATGGCGGTCTCGGACATCCTCATCCCTCCGTCTGGTTGTGACTACGCCGCGGGATCAAGCCCGCAGTCGCGGAACGCCGCCCTCGCCGCCTCGCCGCGCAGCGTCGCCAGGAACGCGACCACGGCGCCGCGTGCCGGAGAGCCCGCCATCGCCGCGGCCGAGAACCGCATCGCCGTCTGCACCGCGTCGGGGAACGGGCCCACGATGTCGATCCCCTCCACGACCATCAGTTCGCTGATCTGCTGCACCGCCAGGTCCGCCTCGCCGCTCACCAGCGTCTCCGCGGTGAAGCCGGCCGGGATGATCGTCGCCTTCGCCCGCACCGCCTCGGCGATGCCCATCCGCTCGATCAGCCCGGCGAAGTAGATGCCGCTGGCCCCCTTTTGTGAGAACGCCACCGAGCGCGCGTCCAGCAGCGCCTGCCGGAACGACGCCTCCGTCGACAGGTCGGGCCGGTCATGCCCAAGCGGCACGGCGACACCCAGCCGGGAGGTCGCGACCTCGACCCGCGTGGCCGGGTCCAGCACGCCGGTCCCGATCAGCGCATCGACCGCCTCCGTCGTCAGGAGCACGGCATCGGTGGTCGCGCCGTCCGCCAGCCTGTCCTGGATGGCGGTGGTCGGTCCCCAGAACACCTCGATCCGGCCGCCGCTCGCGGCAAAGCCCGGCAGCACCACGCGGTCGAACGGCGCCTTCACCGCCAGCGCGCACATCAGGTGAAACGGCTCCATCAACGCCCTCCAGGTCCAGCCCGCCGCAGCAGCTCCGGCGTCAGTTCCGCCATGGTCCGAACGCCCAGCAGCGCCATGTCGCGGTCGATCTCCTCGCGCAGCAGTCGTATCGCGTGCTCCACGCCCGCGACCCCGCCCAATGCCGCCGCGAACAGCATCGGGCGGCCCACGAAGGTGAAGTCCGCCCCCAGCGCGATTGCCTTCAGCACGTCCGTCCCGCGCCGGATCCCGCTGTCCACGATGACGGCCATGCCGCCCTTCTCCGCCGCGACCTCCGGCAGCACGTCCAGCGGCGCGGCCGCATGGTCGAGCTGCCGGCCGCCATGGTTGGACAGGATCACGCCGTCCGCACCCGCCTCCCGCGCCAGGCGCGCATCCGCAGGCGACAGCAGGCCCTTGATGACCAGCGGCCCCGTCCACTGCCGGCGGATCGCCTCGATGTTCCGCCACGACAGCCTGTCCCGCGCGATCGTGTTGCGGACGGCGTTGCCCGACATCATCGGCGGCCCGCGCTCCGCCTCGGTGTTCTCGAAATGCGGCGCCCCGTGCCGGAGGAACGTCCGCGCCACCACGCCCAGCGCCCAGCGCGGGTGGGTCACGCCCTGCCACAGCACCCGCGGCGTCACCCGGATGGGCATGCTGAAACCCGTGCGGACGTTGTGCTCCCGGTTGCCCAGCATCGGCGTGTCGGCCGTCACCACCAGCACGCGGTAGCCGGCGGCGTCCACGCGGCGGACCAGCCGTTCGATCCGGTTCTGGTCGCCCGGCAGGTAGGCCTGGAACCAGGCATCCGGGTTGCGCGCGTGAACGTCCTCGAGGCTGATCAGCGCCGATGCGCTCAGGACCATCGGCAACGACTGCCGCCGCGCCGCCTCGGCCAGCACCAGGTCGCCGCGGTAGGCAACGAACGCCGAGCCTCCCAGCGGCGGTATCCCGAACGGCGCATCGTAGGGCTGCCCGAACAGCGTCACCCCCTGGTTCCGCCCTGACACGTCGCGCAGCACCCGCGGCATCAGCCTGTAGCCGGCGTAGGCCTCGCGGCTGCCGCGCAGCGCAGCGCCGGTCTCGACGCCGCCGGCGACGTAATGGAAGATCATGGGCGGCAGCAGGCGCCGCGCATGACGCTCGAAGTCATCCAGCGCCAGCAGGTCGCGGAACCGGTACGGCGTCGCCGACTCCGTCCGTTTCAGGCTGGTGACGATCGCCTCCGGGCCGGTGATGCCCGGCACGCTCTCGCTTGATGCCCCTTGCGGCGCGACTTGGTCCATTCCCGGCCCTTCCACTCCCGCTTCGGCCCCGCTTCGGCGACGGGCCGAGCCTTGCCCCCTGAAAGCCCTTACATGTAGATGGGCACGGGGATCGACGTCAACGCACGGGCGGGAGATGATGGACCATGAACGGCCCCCGCGACGATCCATCCCTCCGCCTTGCGGGTGGGCATCATGCCAGCGGCCGTCGTGCCTAGGCCCAGGCCCGCGCGTCCCCCGGGACGCCTGCCGGTCGCGAGCGACGTTGCGGACCTCGCGGGAGTCTCGACCGCAACCGTGTCCCGCGTCCTGAACGGCGCCGCCGCCGTCCGGCCCGACAAGCGCGACGCCGTCCTCCGGGCTGCCGCCCAGCTCGGCTTCGTCGCCAACGGGGCCGCCCGCGCCTTGTCGCTCCGGCACTTCCACACCGTCGGCGCGGTCATTCCCAACATCGAGAACGAGGAGTTCGTCCGCGCCCTGTCGGCGCTTCAGGCGGGCCTGCGGCAGAGTGGTTACACCCTCGTGCTCGCGAGCGCCGGGTATGACCTCGACGACGAGCTGCGCGAAGCCACCCGCATGATCGAGCGCGGCATCGACGGCCTGCTGCTGATCGGCGACCTGCATCGCCCGGCCCTGTTCCAGCAGACCGCACGCCTGTCCATCCCCGTCGTGCAGGCCTTCACCCTGTCTGAGACAAGGCCCTGCGTGGGGTTCGACAACGCGGACGCCGCCGCCCGGGCCGCGGACTACCTGCTGGACCTCGGTCATCGCCGCATCGCCGTCGTGACCGGCATCCGCAAGGAGAACGACCGCGGCGGCGTCCGCGCCGCCGGCGCCGCCGCGGC
>CAHJXG010000181.1 GCA_903644035.1 Rhodospirillales bacterium | reverse complement strand
GGGGCTGCAGCGCCGCATCGCCGCCGCGGCCGAGGCGCTGGGCCTGCCCGCGCGGCCGATCCTGTCGACCGCGGGCCACGACGCCCGCCACCTGGCGCCGCTCTGCCCGGCCGCGATGATCTTCATCCCCTGCCGCGGCGGGATCAGCCACGCCGAGGCGGAGTGGTCCGAACCCGCCCATGTCCAGGCGGGCGCGGCCGTGCTGGCGGCCGTGCTGGCCGAATTGACGGCCTGACGCCCCAAGCAGGAGGCGTCCTGCGGGCCGCCGAGGGTCAGGTCAGAACACGATGGTCGTCCGGAGGCCAAGGACCGCGGCATCGCCCACGGCCCGCGACGGCGCCCGCTGGCTGGGCACGCTGCCGCCCGGGTTGAACACGTATTGGAAGTCGGGCTGCACCGTCAGCCAGGGGGTGACCACCGCCTGGTAGGTGAGCTCAAGCACCGTCTCGCTGCGGCGGATCGGGAACAGGCTTCCGGAAAAGCGGATGGTGTCGGAGTCGAACTTGCTCGCCGTGTCGCTGATGCGGGCATAGCCGAGGCCCAGGCCGAGCGTGTCGTTCACGCGTCCGGGCACGATGCCCTTGTAGGTCGCGCCGGCGTTGAGGAAGACGTTCACCGCGTTGCGGTCGCCCGGCGCGCCCATCGCGCGGGCGAACACGCCGATGCCCTGATCCTTGGTGCCCGGCTCGCGGTAGACCAGCTGGTCGGCCACGGCGTAGAGGCTCCAGTTGTTGCGCCGGAACCGCGGCTCCCCGACGCCGTCGGGATCGGCCAGCGACAGGCCGTCATAGCCGAAACGCTGGTCGGCGAAGCTGTTGGAATTGTACCAGGCGCCGATCTTGTAGACGCCGGGCAGGCCCGTCGCGTCCTCGCCGCCGTTGATCGCGTACTGCACCTCGCCGATGGCGAACACGCCCTTGTTCAGGCGGAAGGAGGTGCCGGCGCGGTTGTCCGAGGGGTCGCCGTTGTAGACGCCGGCCAGGATGGACACCTGCTCGCTCGGCAGCAGCTTGAGCCGCACGCCGGGCGTGGCCAGCGGATAGGCCGGCCCGCCGGACGGGAGGTCGAGCGCCGGCAGGGTCGGCCAGCCGAAGCCCGCGTTGAGGAACAGCGCGCCGTACTGGGTGGTGATGAACTCCTGGTCGGCCGCCTGCTGCCCGACGCGGACCGTCACCTTGCCGTCGGCGAGGGACTGCTCGTACCACAGCTCGAACAGCCGGGTGGAACGCGGGGCCTCGATGCCGCTGACGACGTTCAGGTTGCCGAGGTTGTTGCCGCTCAGGCCGCTGCCGTGGATCTGGTAGGCGCTCACGTTGATCTTCCCGCCGGGGAAGCTGACGAGCTTCTCGGTGTCGACGGCCAGGCTCATCAGCAGGGCGCCCTCGAAGATGGCCCCCCGCCTGACGCCTCCGGTGACGTTGCCGAAGACCTCCGCCTGCTCCTGCAGGCCGAAGGTGATGCCCTTGTCCTCCAGCCGGGTGCGCAGCCCGCCGAGGTCGCCGAGCAGCTTGTCGCGCTGCAGCAGCCCGGTGCCCTTCTCCGGTTCAGCCGCCTCCGTCGGCCCGGTGGGAGCCTGCTGGCGCTGCTCAGGCGATGCGGGCAGGGTGTCCTCCGAGGGCGAAGCAGGCTGCGCCACCGCCGGGGCGGCCAGGCCGAAGCACGCCAGGCTTACGGCGACAACTGTGGCGAATCTCGGCATGCGAACCTCCTTGCACGGGCGGCTGCCAGGGCCGCGCGGCGATTGCTCAAGCGTCTTCCCCGCCTCGGCCCATCGGGCTGCGGGTTTGGAACCTCGATCTACGACATTGCCTGGATTGACACAATGTATCAAAACTCCGGCCCGCAGCGGGGATGTGGCGGCGGGAGGCCCGGTCAGGTCGCCGGTCGCGCCCGCATGAGCGGAGGGGGCGCTTGCGGGACCCTGCGGCAGGCCCGCTTGCACCGCCAGGCGTCCCGCCGGCATGGCACCGCGGTTCAATGCAGCGTCCGGAACGAGGAATGCGGACCGGCGCCGGCGCTGGAGGCGAAGGCGAAGCGGCGCACCTCCGCCTCGGGCGCCGGCAGGAAACGGCCCGCCTGGGCCAGGCTGACGCCCAGCTTCTCCGCGCTGTGCAGCGCGGCGCGGGCGCCCTCCGGCGTGAGGATGCCGCGGAGCAGCAGCAGCGCCTCGAACGGGCGCCGGTCCTGCGCCAGGCCGAGCGTCTCGAGCAGCATCCGCTCGTCGCCGCTGACATGGCGCCAGCAGAGGCACCCGATCGCCAGCCGTCTTGTGGCCCCATGGCGCAGCGCGAACATCATGCCTTCGAGGTATGGCGCGGCATCGGGAGCGTCCAGCCGGGCCATCATGTCCTGGATGCGCGACCCCGCCTCGATGGGCTGCTGCAACCCGGCGACCCAGGCGCGCATGCACCAAAGCAGCGCCTGCTGTTCAACCGGCAAGGCGAGGCGTTCGTCGTTCGGGATGGACATGGGAGGCTCCTGCTCAGCGATGCGCCACTCTAATTGATAATGAGAGTCATTCGCAATACCGAAGCGGGAGATTTCATGGATGCTTCCATGCTCCGGCGGAACCGGCGCCCGCGGCGCCGGGCCAAGCGCCAGCCTCAGCCCGCGAGCAGCGCGCGGCCGAGGAAGTCGTCCTGGCTCAGGACGCCGGGCAGGGCGAAGAAGTAGCCGCCGCCGAACGGCTTGATGTACTCCTCAAGCGGCTCGCCGTTCAGCCGCTCCTGCACGGCCAGGAACCCCTTCTCGAGGTCGGCCTGGAAGCAGACGAACAGCAGGCCCATGTCGAGCTGCCCGGCCTTGGTCAGCCCGCGCGAGTAGTTGAATGCCCGGCGCAGGATGAGGCTCGATTGCGTGTCCTCGGTGCGGGGGTTCGCCAGGCGGATGTGCGCGTCCCGGGGAATCCGCACGCCGGCCGGGTCGGCGGCGTAGTCGGGCTCGTCATGCTCGCGGCCCATGCCGAGCGGCGCGCCCTCCGACTTGTCGCGGCCGAAGATGGTTTCCTGCTCCTGCAGCGGCGTGCGGTCCCAGCGCTCGACCATCATGCGGATCAGGCGCACGGCCTGGTAGCTGCCGCCCACGGCCCAGGCGGGCTCGTCGGACCCCGGCTGCACCCAGACGTTCCGGTCCATGAGCGCCCCGTCCCGGGGATCGAGGTTCGCCGTGCCGTCCTTGAAGCCCATCAGGTTGCGCACGGTGTCCCGGCCCTGCTTCTTCACGGTGTGCGGCGGCAGGAAGCCCTCCATCTTCCAGCGCAGCGACATCTGCTCCGGCATCGTCTTCAGGATGTCCCGGAGCGCATGGATGTTGGTCTCGGCGGTGTTGGCGTTGAACTGCAGCAGCAGGTCGCCATGGCAGACCTCGGCATCCAGCGCGTCGTTCGGATGCCCCGTCATCGCCACGAGGCGGCGCGGCCTCGCGTCCTCCAGGCCGAAGCGGTCGTCGAACAGCGAGGAGCCGACCGCCGCCGTCACCGTCAGGTTGTCCGGGAACACGCGCGGCCCGAGCACGCCGGAGTCGAGCGGCGGCAGCTTGGGGTCGAGCGGCGTCACCGCGCCGCCCTGGGTCAGGAAGGCGCACCGCTCGGTCAGCAGGCGGAACAGCTGCTCGAGCTCCGCCCGGTCCTCCGCGAGCACGTCGAAGGCGGCGACCAGGGCCGCGGCGGGCTGCGGCGTGGTGATGCCCGATTGGTGGCGGGCATAGAAGGGCTGGCGCTCCTGCGTGCTGTCTCCCTCCTCCGCGTCGGCCGGGCGGTCATCCGGCAGCGTCGCGGCCCGGGCGGCCAGCGCGCTGCCGGCCGCCCCAAGCCCCATCAGCAGGCCGCGCCGGCCCGGCCCACCAAATCCCCTCATGCGCTGTCCCCCCGGCCCGCGCTCAGTCCACGCCCAGCGTGCCGCGCAGCTTCGAGAGGTCCTCGGCCAGCGCGGTGATGGAGCGCTTCAGGGCGTTCTTGTCAGGCGCGGTGAGCGCGTCGTAGGACTTGAAGCCGTCGCCCACCTTGTACTTCGCGAGCGTCGCGTCGACCTTGGTGAAGTTCCCGTCGATCCGGCTGACCAGCTTGCCGTTCTGGGCCACCAGCAGCGGCTTCAACAGGCCGTAGATCTGCTGCGCGCCGTCGATGTTGGCCTGGAAGTCCCAGAGGTCGGCGTGGCTGTACCGGTCCTCCTCGCCGCTGATCTTCTTCGAGGCGACTTCCTCGATCAGCTCGGCCGGGCCGCCCACAACGTTCTTGACCGGCAGCTCAAGCTCGTCCAGGCGCTTGCGCAGCTCCACCGTGTCGGCGGCCAGCTTGTCGGCGATCTCGTCCAGGCCGCCCGTGGTCTTGTCCGCGAACAGCGCCTTCTCCAGGCGGTGGAAGCCGGTCCAGGTCGGGTCCTGCTCCTTCTTCTCGAAGTCGTCGGCGCGGGCGTCGATGGAGCCGTCGAGGTCGTTGAACAGCTCCGCGATCGGCTCGATGCGCTCGTAGTGCACGCGGGCCGGGGCGTAGAGGCGGCGCGCCTCGTCGAGCTTGCCGGCCTTGACCGCCTCGGTGAACGCGGCGGTGGCCGTCACCAGCGCGTCCACCTCGGACAGCACGTAGACCCGGTAGGCGGCGATGGGCTTGGCGAGGTTCGGGAACGCCGCCCCCGCCTCCTGCGTGCCGGCGGCGACCGTCAGCGTGCCCTTGGGGTTGCTCAGCAGCCCGCAGGTCATCTGGTAGTCCCCGGCGGCGAGGGTCGCGGTCAGCGTCTGGGCAAAGCCCGGCAGGATGTTCTCGCGCTCCGCCACGACGGTGACGCCCTGCAGGATCTCCCATTCCAGGGCGCGGCGGCTGTCGTTCTTGATGCGGAACGCCGTCCTGCCCGCTGGCACGGTCAGGCTGGCCGGCACGCAGCCCTTGTCGGTGACGGTCACCGCGACCGGAGGGACCGGCTTGTCGGCCGCCGCCGCGGCGGTCACGTGGAGGCCGAGCAGGGCCGCGGCGGCGACGATGGACTGACGGGTCAGGCTGGAGGCAAGGGTCATGCGGGGTCTCTGTTCTGGAGAGGGGAGGACGGGGCAGCACGCGCCGCGCGGCGCGAAGGCGCCGGCTGCCGCTGGCCGGCGGTGAGCAGCGCGAGGGCGACGGCAAGGTAGGCCAGGTAAACCACGACCTCGCCCATGGTGGGCGTGTCGTTGTAGCCGAACAGGCCCGACAGCAGCGTGCCGGCCACGCTGTCGTTCGGCAGCGCCGCGCTGAGGTCGAAGGCCGTGTCCTGCAGCCCGTTCCACAGCCCGGCCTCGTGGAACGCCCGAACGGCCGAGGCCAGCAGCCCCGCCGACACGAACACGATGAACACGCCGGTCCAGCGGAAGAACGCGCGCAGGTTGAGCCGGACGCCGCCGCGGTAGATGCCGTAGCCCACCGCGACCGCGCCGAGCAGGCCGAGGATCGCCCCGGCCGGCACGCCCGGCCCCTCGCTCTGCTCGAACGCCGCCAGCAGGAAGAACACCGATTCCAGCCCCTCGCGGCCGACGGCGAGGAATACCATGGCCACGAGCGCCAGGCCGGAACCGCCGGGCCGCAGCGCCGTGTCGACGGAGTCGTGCAGCTGCGCCTTGATGGACCGCGCCGCCTTGCGCATCCAGGCCACCATCGAGGTGAGGATGCCGGCGGCGACCACGGCGACGACGCCCTCGAACAGCTCCTGCTGCCTCTGCGGGAACTCCTCGCTGGCCAGGGTCAGCCCGACGCCGAGGGCCAGGCAGAGAACGCTCGCCAGGACCACGCCCGACCACACGAGCGGCAGCATCCGCGCCCGCCCGGTCTGGCTGAGGTAGGAGGCGACGATGCCGACGATCAGCGCGGCCTCGATCCCTTCGCGGAGCATGATGAGGAACGCGATCAGCATGGCATCACCCAAGGAGTTGAGAATGATTATCATGCTCAAAGCCGGCCGGGCAAGCCCTCAAGCGTCACGGGCCTGTGCATCTTCGGACCCAGGCAGCCCGATGATCCCGGCGATGCAGGAGTGGCCCCGCCCAGGCGGCGGCACTTATTTGCGCCCGCGTGGTGGACGTGACTGCGAATAGTTCTTATTTGCAGCCGTCAAACAGGCGATCAGGAGAACGCGGCGTCATGAGCAAGAGCGTGCGAACAATCATAGCGAGCCTCGCGGCGCTCGCCGCCCTGGTCGGCGTCCCGGCCGCGGCGCTGGCCCAGGGCGGGGCGGAGCCGGCCGCCGGACCCATCGTC
>CAHJXG010000180.1 GCA_903644035.1 Rhodospirillales bacterium | reverse complement strand
TGGGCGGCCAACCACGCCCGGTATCCCTGCGGCGTGGACCTGGTGCTGTGCGAGGGGGAGCGCCTCTGCGCCCTGCCGCGCAGCACGCGGATCGAGGAGGGTTGAGCGATGGCCTATGTCGCGGTCAAGGGCGGCGAGCGCGCCATCGATGCCGCCCATGCCTGGCTGGCGGAGGACCGGCGGGGCGATCCCGCGGTCCCGGAACTCGCGACGGCGCAGATCGCCGAGCAGCTGGGCCGCGCCGTGGACCGGGTGATGGCGGAGGGCGCGTGCTACGACCCGGACCTCGCGGCGCTCGCGGTCAAGCAGGCGCAGGGCGACCTGATCGAGGCGGCGTTCCTGCTGCGGGCCTACCGCACCACCCTGCCCCGGTTCGCCGACACGCGCCCGGTCGAGACCGGCGCCATGGCGGTGCGCCGCCGGGTCTCCGCCGTGTTCAAGGACATGCCGGGCGGCCAGGTGCTCGGCCCCACCTACGACTACACGCACCGGCTGCTCGACTTCGACCTGGCCGAACCCGGAGCCGCGGTGGCCGAGGCCGGGTCCGCCCCGCCGGGTGGGCCGATGCCCGGCGTGATGGACCTGCTGGGCCATGAGGGCCTGATCCAGCCGGAGGCAGGCCTTGACGGCCGCCCCGGGGATCTGACCCGCGAACCGCTCGCCTTTCCCGCCGGGCGCGACGTGCGCCTGCAAGCCCTGGCGCGGGGCGACGAGGGTTTCCTGCTGGCGCTCGGCTATTCCAGTCAGCGCGGCTACGGCGGCGCGCACCCGTTCGTGGGCGAGCTGCGCGTGGGCGAGGTCACGGTGGAGGTCGAGGTGCCGGAACTCGATTTCACCCTGGACATCGGCGATGTCACCGTGACCGAGTGCCAGATGGTCAACCAGTTCAAGGGCAGCAAGGAGGTCCCGCCGCAGTTCACCCGCGGCTACGGCCTGTGCTTCGGCCACAGCGAGCGCAAGGCGATGGGCATGGCCCTGGTGGACCGCGCGATGCGCGCGGCCGAGCTGGGAGAGGACGTGACGGCGCCGGCGCAGACCGTGGAGTTCGTGCTGTCCCACTGCGACAACATCGAGGCGACAGGCTTCGTCGAGCACCTGAAGCTGCCGCACTACGTCGATTTCCAGAGCGAGCTGGAAACCATCCGTCGGCTGCGGGCCGGCACGGAGACCGGTGGCGTGGAGGCGGGGGAATGAACGGCTACAACTTCGCCTACCTGGACGAGCAGACCAAGCGCATGATCCGCCGCGCCCTGCTCAAGGCGGTGGCCATCCCCGGCTACCAGGTGCCGTTCGGCTCGCGCGAGATGCCGCTGCCCTATGGCTGGGGCACCGGCGGCATCCAGGTCACGGCCAGCATCCTGGGCCGCGCGGACGTGCTGAAGGTCATCGACCAGGGCGCCGACGACACCACCAACGCCGTGTCCATCCGCCGCTTCTTCGCCCGCACGGCCGGGGTCGCCACCACCACGCACACCGCCGAGGCCAGCGTGATCCAGACCCGGCACCGTATCCCGGAGGCGCCGCTCCGCACGGACCAGATCATCGTCTACCAGGTCCCGCAGCCCGAGCCGCTGTCCAAGCTGGAACCCAGCCGCGCGGAAACCCGGCGGATGCACGCCTTGGCGGAGTACGGGCTGATGCACGTGAAGCTGTACGAGGACATCGCCCGGATCGGCGCCGTCACCATCAGCTATGACTATCCCGTCATGGTGAACGGGCGCCACCTGATGTCGCCCTCGCCGATCCCGGCCTTCGACACGCCCAAGATGGACGGCATGGCGGCGCTGCAGCTGTTCGGCGCCGGGCGGGAGAAGCGGATCTACGCCATCCCGCCCTACACCTCGGTCAAGCCGCTGGACTTCGAGGACCATCCGTTCCGCCTGACCCGCGCGCCGCACGCCTGCACGCTGTGCGGTGCGGCCGACAGCTACCTGGACGAGGTCGTGACCGACGACCGCGGCGGGCGCATGTTCGTGTGCTCCGATTCGGATTTCTGTGAGACTCGACAGTCCGGGGCGGCCGCATGAGCCTGGACGCGCTGCTGTCGGCACAGGGCCTGCGCCTGTCATACGGCCGCATCGCGGCACTGGACGGCGTGGACGCGGAGGTGTTCCCCGGCGAGGTGCTCGCCGTGGTGGGAGAAAGCGGCTCGGGCAAGACGACGCTGCTGAACGCCTTGGCCGGTGCCGTGCGGCCGGACGCCGGGGTGGTGTCGTATCGCGACCGGGACGGCGCGCTGCACGACGTCCACCGCATGTCCGCCCCGGCGCTGCGCGCGCTGCACCGCTCGGATTGGGGCACGGTGCACCAGGACCCGCGGCAATCGCTGCGGATGGCCGTCTCCGCCGGCGGCAACGTGGGCGAGCGGCTGATGACCCAGGGCGCGCGGCATTACGGCGACATCCGCGCGGCGGCCATCGACTGGCTGCGCCAGGTGGAGATCGCCGCCGACCGGGTGGATGACCTGCCGCGCACGTTCTCCGGCGGCATGCTGCAGCGGCTGCAGATCGCGCGCACGCTGGTGACGCAGCCGCGGCTGGTGTTCATGGACGAGCCGACCGGCGGGCTGGACGTGTCGGTGCAGGCCCGGCTGCTGGACCTGATCCGCGACCTCGTGGCCCGGCTGGGCGTGGCGGTGGTGCTGGTCACGCATGACATCGCGGTGGCGCGCCTGCTCGCCGGGCGCATCGTGGTGATGCGGGCCGGGCAGGTCGTGGAAACGGGGCTGACCGATCAGGTGCTGGACGACCCTCAGCATCCCTACACGCAGCTGCTGGTCAGCTCGGTCCTGCACGCATGAGCGCCGGGGACGCCGTGCTGCGGACGGAGGGCTTAGGCAAGTCGTTCACACTGCATTTGCAGGGCGGTGTCCGCATCCCCGTGCTGGACGGGGTTTCGCTGGAGCTGCGGGCGGGGGAATGCGTGGTGCTGTCGGGACCGTCGGGCGCCGGGAAGTCCACCCTGCTGCGGACCGTGTACGGCAACTACCGGGCCGAGCGCGGCAGCATCCTGCTGCGCCATGGCAGCGCCTGGCTGGACCTGGCGGCGGCAGGGCCGCGGACCGTGCTCGAGGTGCGGCGGGACACGCTGGGCTATGTCAGCCAGTTCCTGCGCGTGGTGCCCCGCGTGCCCTCCCTGCACGTCGTGGCGGAGGCGCTGACGGTGCGCGGCGTCGGCGTGGAGGAGGCGCAGGCCCACGCGCGGGCGATGCTGCTGCGCCTGAACGTGCCGGAGCGCCTGCACGGCCTGCCGCCGGCGACCTTCTCCGGCGGCGAGCA
>CAHJXG010000179.1 GCA_903644035.1 Rhodospirillales bacterium | reverse complement strand
GGAGTTCTGTCGGCAGGCCGAGGTTGAGGCCCCGATGGCCGCTGACGGTGGTGCTTTGTTGGGCATGTGCGTGTGCTTGCATCATCACGCCGAACTCGGCATCGTCGTGCGTCGGGGCATGTGGCCTGCAACGGCGGAGCGGCCCGCTCTCAGCCATTGGCACGGGGCTTGCTCTCGGAAGACTTGCTCTTGAAAGACTTGCTCCTGGCGGCCTAGCGTAAGACTTGCTCTTGTGGAACGTGCCTCCGCTGAGGGGGCTGTTGGCGACGGCTCGGCGAGATCGTCGAGTCCAGGCGTGTGTGGCAGTGCTGCCGAACTCACAGGCCGATCCCTGCAACTTCGCGCCCATTGGCAAAGATGCCCGCGTTCAAAGCGCCCACGGGTTCGGTTCGACGACGCGCGGATCCTGCATTGACACCAAACGACGTCTCGATCGGCATCGTGTTTTCCGTGGACGGGCCGTATGGCGTGGTCTCCCGGAGCATGCTCAACGGCGCTCTTCTCGCCGTCGAGCAGGTCAACCTGGCCCAGAATGCGACGATCCAGCTGAAGCCGATCGTGGTCGACCCGGCGGGCGATCTGGCGCGCTACTCGTCCCTGTGCGCGGGCCTGCTGTCGCAAGGGGTGAGACACGTGGTCGGCTGCTACACCTCCTCCAGCCGCAAGGAGGTGATCCCGCTGTTTGAAAAGGCCGACGCGCTGCTCTGGTACCCCTCGCACTACGAGGGGTTCGAGTGCTCGGAGAACGTCATCTACACCGGGGCCGTCACCAACCAGCATGTGCTCCCGTTGGCTGACCACCTGCTGGCACGCTGCGGTCACAGCGCCTTCTGCGTCGGCTCCAACTATATCTGGGCTTGGGAGAACAACCGCGTCCTCCGTGAGCGGCTGGCCGCGTCGCGCGGCGCCGTCGTGGCCGAACGCTACTTCGCCGTTGGGGATACCGATTTCGGCCAGGTCATCGACGCCATCCTGCACGCCCGTCCGGCGTTCGTGTTCAACACGCTGATTGGGATCTCCTCCTACCGCTTCCTGCGCGACTTCCGCGCCGCTTGCGAGGCTTGCGGGGTCAACCAGGCCCGGACCATCCCGGTCGCGAGCTGCACCTTGTCCGAGCCGGAGCTCGAAGCCATCGGCGCTGAGGCGGCCGATGGGCATATCACCGCCAGCGTGTACTTCTCCTCGATCCGTGGCGAGGCCAACGCCCGGTTCATCGATGACTACGCCGCCCGTTTTCCGTGCGGTCCCGTCGTCTGCGCCGACGCCGAGGCGGCCTTCATCGCCGTTCGCCTCCTGGCGCTCGCGCTGGCGGAGACCGGAGGCCGCACCGACGTCGCCGAGGTCAAGCGCGCCGTGACGCAGGTGGTGATGGACGCGCCGCAGGGGGCCGTGCGCATCGATCCGGAAACCCTGCATGCCTTCCTCACCCCGCGCATCGGCCGCTCCACCGGCGCCATGCGCTTCGAGATCCTGGCCCAGGCGCCGGGTCCGGTGCGGCCCGACCCATACCTGACCTGGAACTCCCCGCGTTTCTGGACCGCGGCCTCGCCGCCCGCGCTGCGGGTCGCGTCATGAGCGCGCAGCGGCTCATCCAGAATTTCCGCGGCATGCGCGGCGTGCTGTGGGGCGGCCCCGCAACGGCGGCGGAGGCGCTGCAGACGACGCTGGCCCGGCTGGGCATGACAGCGGTGCGCCTGCAGGACCTCGACGCCCAGGCGCTGGACCGCGACCGCGACGTTCTGTTCGTCGATGGCGACTGCGGCCTGGACCCGGCGCTCGTCGTCAGCACGGGCTGCGCCCTGCCGCGGGCGCCGGCGGTCGGCCTGGTCGGGGTGGAGGCGCCAAGCCGGCTCCGGGCGCTGTCGGACATCGGCGTCACCGCTTTCCTGCGCAAGCCCGTCCATGCGGCCGCCGTGTACTCATCGCTGTTCCTGGCGGTCAACGGCTACCGGAGGCTGCGCGGCCTGGAGCTGCGGGTTGCCGAGCACGACCGCCGCCGCCGTGGCCGGCGCTTCGTCATCAAGGCCGTGGTCTCCCTCATGCAGGCGTCGGGCATGACCGATGACGAGGCCTACGCGCAGCTCCGCCGCGAGAGCATGCGCCTGCGCATGGGGATCGAGGACTACGCCGAGACGCTCATCCTGCGGCCAGGCGCTGCGCCTGCGGCAGACGACACCAGCACCATGATTCAGGAGAGAACCGATGGCACGGAACAGGACGATGTTTGCAGCGGGCATGGCGATGGCCGCGGCCTTGGCGATGCCGCCGGCGGCCAGGGCGGCGGAGCCGATCAAGCTCGGCGTGCTTGAGGACCAGTCGGGCGACTTTGCGCTCGCCACCATCGGCAAGGTCCACGGCATCCAGCTCGCGGCCGACGAGATCAATGCCGCCGGCGGCATTGCCGGGCGGAAGCTGGAGCTGGTGATCTACGACACCCAGTCCGACAACACGCGCTACCAGGAGTTCATGCGCCGCGTGCTGCAGCGCGACAAGGCGGACGTGGTGTTCGCCGGCTTCTCCAGCGCGTCGCGCGAGGCCTACCGCCCCATCGCCGACCAGCTCAACGGCTTCGTGTTCTACAACAACCAGTATGAGGGTGGCGTGTGCGACGCGCACATGATGGTGACCGGCGCGGTGCCCGAGCAGCAGTTCTCGACGCTGATCCCCTGGATGATGGAGAAGTTCGGCAAGAAGGTCTACACGATCGCCGCCGACTACAACTTCGGCCAGATCTCCGCCGAATGGGTGCGCAACATCGTCAAGGAGAACGGCGGCAGCATGGCCGGCGAGGAGTTCATCCCGCTCGGCGTCTCGCAGTTCTCCTCCACGATCCAGAACATCCAGAAGGCCAAGCCCGACATCCTGATCACGCTGCTGGTGGGGACGGCGCAGTCCTCGTACTACGAGCAGGCGGCGGCGTCCGACCTGCGCGTGCCGATGGGCAGTTCGGTCAACGTCGGCCAGGCCTACGAGCACAAGCGTTTCAAGCCGCCCAGCCTCGCCAATATGTATGTGACGACCAACTGGATCGAGGAGGTCGACGACCAGAAAAGCAAGGACTTCGTCGCCAAGTGGCGCGCGAAGTATCCCAGCGAGCCCTACATCAACCAGGAGGCCGAGAACTCCTACCTGGCGGTCTACCTCTACAAGTCGATGGTCGAGCGCGCCGGCGGATCGACCAAGCGCGACGACCTGCGCAAGGAGGTGGCCAAGGGCGACGTCTGCGTCGAGGCCCCCGAGGGCAAGGTCTGCCTGGACCCCAAGAGCCAGCACATGTCGCACACCATCTACCTGGCAAAGGTCGGCGACGACCACTCGATCTCGTTCCCGAAGACGTGGAGCGACATCAAGCCGTACTGGCTGGGCGCCGCCGGGTGCGACCTGACGAAGAAGAACCCGAACGCCCAGTACACTCCCAGCAGCCCGCCGCCGAAGTAGCCCGGCCCTTCCTGTGCCCAGCTTCGACGCCGCGTTCGGCTTCATCTACCAGTTCGGCGATGCCTGCGCGTTCCTCGTGCTGTGCGCCTCGGGGCTTGCGATCATCTTCGGCATGATGGGCGTGATCAACCTGGCGCATGGCGAGTTCATCATGTGCGGCGCCTACGTCACGGTGACGGTGGCGAAGGCCGGGGTGCCGCTGGGGCTGGCGGTCCTGTGCGGCGCGCTCGCCTCCGGCGCCGCCGGGATCCTGCTGGAGCGGCTGGTCATCCGCCACCTGTATGACCGCCCGCTCGACACCATCGTCGCGACCTGGGGCATCAGCCTGATCGCGTCGCAGGGCACGCTGATCGTGCTCGGCCCCAGCCTCACGGACGTCAGCACCCCGCTGGGCAGCGTCGCCATCGGCGGATTGTCCTACTCCGTCTATCGGTTCGCGCTGATGGCCGCGGCGGCCGCCATCCTGCTGGCCCTCTATGTGCTGTTCAACCGCTCCCGCTTTGGCGTGCTCGCCCGCGCCACCATCCAGCTTCCGCATATGGCCGAGGCGCTCGGCGTCGACACGCGGCTGATCTACAGCCTGACGTTCGGCATCGGCGCCGCGCTGGCCGGGGCGACCGGCGGGCTGTATGCGCCGACCATGACGCTGGTGCCGACCATGGGCGCGCAGTTCATCATGGAAGCCTTCGTCACCGTCGTGGTCGGCGGCGGGGACGTGTTCCTCGGCACCGCGCCGGCCGGCGTGCTGCTGGGCCTGGTGAAGGCGTTCATGACGACGTGGCAGGGGCAGCTCGCCGGGCAGATCGGCCTGCTGGTCGCGGTCATCGGGGTGATCCGGGTGCTGCCGCGCGGCATCTCGGGGCTGATCCTGCGGGAGCGCGCGTAGGATGGCGACGGCCGGGCGGGGCGGGGGGCGGGGCATCGGGCTGCGGCGCCTGTTCGCGCGGCTCGAGGGCCCGCAGACCCTGGGGCGCGGCCCCTGGTTCTGGTCGGGCTTCGCCGTGGTCGCGGCACTCGCCGTGGCCTATCCGCTGACGGAGGACAGCTACACCGTCGGCAACACGATCTACTTCTTCAACTGGGTGTTCATGGCGCTCGGCCTCTGCCTGATCTGGGGCTATGGCGGGGCGCTGAGCTTCGGGCAGACCGCGCTGTTCGGCGTGTCCGGCTACGCTTACGGCATCCTGACGCTCAACTTCGGCGCCGATCACGGCCTGACGCTGATCAGCGCCGCCGCCGCCGTCGCGGTCTCGGCGGCCTTTTCGGCGGTGCTCGGCTACTTCCTGTTCTTCGGGCGCATCGGCGGCGTGTTCCTCGGCATCGTCACGCTGTCCGTCACCTTGGTCCTGGAGCGCTTCATGGCGCAGACCTCCGGGGCGGAGTGGCGCGTCGGCCGCGCGCGGCTCAACGGCTTCAACGGCATGAGCGGGATGCCGCCGCTGACCATCCCCTGGCCCGGCGACGACATCGCGCTCGTGCCGGACATCCCGCTGTACTACGTCGTGCTGGGCCTGCTGCTGCTGGCCTACCTGGGACTGCGCATCCTGGTGAACTCCTCCTTCGGCAACGTGCTGGTCGCCATCCGGGAGAACCCGCAGCGCGCCACCATGCTGGGATACGACGTGCGGAAGTATCAGCTCGCCGCGTTCGTCATCGGCAGCAGCTTCGCCGGCCTCAGCGGGGTGCTGTATACGAGCTGGGGCCAGTACATCACGCCGTCCAGCATGGGCCTGACCGCGGCGTCGCTGCCGATTGTCTGGGTGGCGGTCGGCGGGCGCGGCGACCTCACCACGACGCTGCTCGGCACGCTGCTGGTGCTGGGCGGCTTCCAGGCGCTCACCATCTACGGCAGCCAGTATGCGCTGGTGGCGATGGGCCTCCTGCTGGTGCTGACCGTGCTGCTGGC
>CAHJXG010000178.1 GCA_903644035.1 Rhodospirillales bacterium | reverse complement strand
CGCCAGGCGCTCCCGGGCGGCCGCGTCCTTCATCGCCGCCTCCAGCCGCGCCTCCGCCTCCAGCACCGTCGCCTGCTTCTGCCCCTCGGCGCGGGTGATCGTCGCCTCCCGCTCGCCCATCGCGCGGGCGACCGTGGCCCGCCGCTCCCGCTCCGCCGTCATCTGCAGGTTCATCGCCGCCACCAGGTTCGCCGGCGGCTCGATCTTGCGCAGCTCCACCCGGCTGACCTTCACGCCCCACGGCGCCGTCGCGTGGTCGAGCGTCACCAGCAGCTTGGCGTTGATCTCCTCCCGCCCCGACAGCGCGCCGTCGAGGTCCATCGCGCCGATCACCGAGCGGATGTTGGTCATCGCCATGCTGGTCAGCGCCTGCACGAGGTTCTGCGCGCCGTAGGCGGCCTTGGCCGGGTCGAGCACGCGGTAGTACATGATCCCGTCCACCACGACCGCCGCGTTGTCCCGGGTGATCACGGCCTGCTCGGGGATGTCGAGCACGATCTCCTGCACGTTCATCTTGTGCCCGACCCGCTCCACGAGCGGCAGCATCAGGTTCAGGCCCGGCTGCAGCAGCCGGGTGAAGGCGCCGAACCGCTCCACGGTCCAGACCTGGCCCTGCGGCACGGTGCGCACCCCGAGGCCCACGCCGAGCACGGCGACGACGGCCAGAACGATCAACACGGTCAGCATGGCGACACGGTCGGCATGAGGCGGCTCCCAAACAACACCCCTGGCGGCACGCGGCCTCCGTCACCGCGGCCAGGTCCGGTCGAAATGGTTACGAACCGGTCGCTGCGCCACTGGCCCGGCCGCGCGTCGCCCGCCTTGCCCGCGCCGTCCCCGCCCCCTATGACGGCAGGGCACCATGGGAGGACGCAAGCATGGCCGAAGATCCGACGCCCGAGGGCCTGTTCGAGCGCGGCCTGCCGATCCGGCGGGCGGTGCTGGGGGCCGACTACGTGGACGCCTCCCTCGCCAACGCCAACGAGTTCACGGCGGCGTTCCAGCACGTCACGACCGAGATGGTCTGGGGCTACGTCTGGCCGCGCCCCGGCCTCGACCGGCGCACCCGGTCGCTGCTGAACCTCGCGATGCTGACCGCGCTCAAGGCCCCGGCGGAGCTCAAGCTGCACGTCCGCGGCGCGCTGACCAACGGCGTCACGGTGGACGAGATCAAGGAGGTGCTGCTGCACGCCACGGTGTATTGCGGCGTGCCCGCCGGGCTGGAGGCGTTCAAGGCGGCGAACGAGGTGCTGGTCGCCGAGGGCGCGGTCGCCGACAAGCCGGCGGCAAAACCCCCGGGCGCCTAGCCCGCGAGGCTCAGGCCGGCGCCAGCGCCGCCTGCGGCACGCCGAGGCGACCCCGCGCCGCCGCGTATTCCCGTACCAGCCGCGCCACCAGCGCCGCCGTCGGCACCACGGCGTCCACCGCGCCGATGCCCTGGCCGGAGCCCCAGATGTCCTTCCACGCCTTCGGCTTGTCGGCGCCGAAGTCCATCGCCGACGGGTCCGACTTCGGCAGGTTGTCGGGATCAAGCCCGGCCGCCTCCAGGCTCGCCCGCAGGTAGTTGCCGTGCACGCCGGTGATCAGGTTGGTGTAGATGATGCCGTCCGCCCGGCCGTCCACCACGGCCTGCTTGTAGCCTTCCGTCGCGTTGGCCTCCGCCGTCGCGATGAAGGCCGAGCCGACATAGGCGAAGTCCGCCCCCATCGCCTGCGCCGCCAGCACCGCCGACCCGGTGGCGATGGCGCCCGACAGCGCCACCGGCCCGTCGAACCACGCCCGGATCTCCTGCATCAACGCAAAGGGCGACAGCGTGCCCGCGTGCCCGCCCGCACCGGCGGCCACCGCGATCAGGCCATTCGCGCCCTTCTCGATGGCCTTCCGCGCGAACCGGTCGTTGATGACGTCGTGCAGCACGGTGCCGCCGTAGGAATGCACGGCCTCGTTCAGCTCGGGCCGCGCGCCGAGCGAGGTGATGACCAGCGGCACCCGATGCCGGACGCAGACCTCCAGGTCCTCCTCCAGCCGGGTGTTGCTGCGATGCACGATCTGGTTCACCGCGAACGGCGCCGCGGGCCGGTCCGGATGATGGGCGTCGTGGGTGGCCAGCGCGTCCTGGATGCGCCGTATCCAGTCGCCCAGCACCGGCGCGGGCCGGGCGTTGAGCGCGGGGAAGGAGCCGACGACGCCCGACGTGCACTGCGCGATCACCAGGTCGGGCGTCGAGATGATGAACAGCGGCGACGCGATCACCGGGACGGACAGGCGCCCGGCCAGCACGCGAGCCAGGTTGGGAGGGAGCGGCATGGGGGTTCCTCGGGTTCGCCGCGATCCT
The DNA here is from genome assembly GCA_903644035.1 of Rhodospirillales bacterium. Lineage (GTDB taxonomy): Bacteria > Pseudomonadota > Alphaproteobacteria > Acetobacterales > Acetobacteraceae > CAHJXG01. The sequence continues at coordinate 2,078 of CAHJXG010000178.1, read as the reverse complement.
GCCACGCGCAAGGCGGGCGCGGTCAAGGGGCGGGCAGGGGGTCCCAGGGATTGAGGACCGGGACGCTCATGGGCGCGAAATCGGCGACGTTGCACGTGACCACGGTCATGCGGTGGACGAGCGCGGTGGCGCCGATCAGCGCATCTCGCTCGGGCCGTGGGTCGGGCACATGGAGTCGGGCACAAACCTGTGCAATGGCTGTTGTGATTGCGAGGATACGGTTCCCAAAAGCCGGAAGTATGTAACCGTCCATCCAACCCCGCAGCATCGCAGCTTGCACGGGATCGCGGCGTTGCAGGAGCAACGTCCCTTTCTCCACTTCCATGATCGTCATCACAGACAGGAAGAGATTATCCGGCAAAACACCATCCGCCCATCGCGTGACCCGGATATCGGCTCTGCCTCCTGTTGCCTTGCGAAGCTCGGACAGAACATTGGTGTCAAGCACATACATTCAGGTGAAGTCAACGGGCTTGGACACAAGTTCTAGCCGTGGTGGCTCGAAGTCGATGTCTGCAATTCCAGGCATTGCGAGCAACTCGATGATACTGGGGCCGTTAGCACTGAGCTTGTGGTATTCCTCGATTGTCAGAAGAACATAAGCATGCCGGCCCCGGTCGGTTATGAACACCGGCCCTTTCTTGGCGGCCCGCTTCGCCCCGCTGGTGTCCTGATTGAATTCGCGGCTGGAAAGAGTTGTGATCGTCACAATCGCCCCCATCGACTATAATGTAGTAATATTACTACACAATATGGCTCCGTGCAACGGAAGTCGTGTTCGCCGCCGCGCCACAACCCCGTTGACGCGCACCGGATTGGGACCGAAAACTACCGGCATGAACGGTGCCCGCCACGAGGCGCCGGCGGAGGAACCCCATGACGAACCGCCCCCTGCTGAGCATCGCGGCAGCACTCGCTGCCCTGGCCCTCGCCGCCGTCCCGGCGCGGGCCGACGAGGTCGTGCGCATCGCCTACATCGACCCGCTCAGCGGATCGCTCGCCGCCACCGGCCAGCTGGGTGAGCAGCACTTCCGCTTCGCCATCGACCGGGTGAACGCGAGCGGCGCCGCCGGGCCGGGCCGCCGGCTGGAGCTGGTGGCGCTCGACAACGAGGTCAGCCCGGAGAAGTCGCTGACCCTGCTGCGCAAGGCCATCGACGACGGCATCCACTACGTGACCCAGGGCAACGGCTCCTCCGTCGCCTTCGCGCTGTCCGACGCCATCGCCAAGAACAACCGCCGCGCGCCGGGCCAGTCCGTCATGTTCCTGAACTACGCCGCCGTGGACCCGGCGCTCACCAACGACAAGTGCAACTGGTGGCACTTCCGCTTCGACGCCGACAGCGACATGAAGATGCGGGCGCTCACCGACTACCTGGTCGGCCAGGCGCAGGTGAAGAAGGTCTATGTCTTCAACCCCGACTACTCCTTCGGCCAGTCGGTGGAGCGCGCGGCGCAGGCCATGCTGGCGAACCGCCGGGCGGACCTGCAGGTGGTGGGCGTCGAGCGGGTGCCGCTCGGCAAGGTGAAGGACTTCACCCCCTACGTGCAGAAGATGCAGGCCGCCGGCGCCGACGCGGTGATCACCGGCAACTGGGGCGCGGACCTCGCGCTGCTGGCCAAGGCGGCGCAGGACACCGGCTACAAGGGAACGTTCTTTACCTACTACATGGGATCGAGCGAGGTGATCGCGGGCGCCGGCACCGGCGGGCGCGGCTACGCGCAGATCAGCGAGTACCACGCGAACCTGGGCCAAGCCGAGCTTGAAAAGCTCGCAGCCGAGTTCGAGGCCAAGTACGGGCAGAAATTCTTCTACTGGCGCGTGCTCAACGAGATCGACATGCTGGCGGCGGCGATGAAGCAGGCGGGCAGCGCCGACCCGGCGAAGGTCGGCCAGGCGCTGTCCGCCATGGTGCATAAGACCCCGCTCGGCGACGTCGCCATGCGGGAGGACAATCACCAGCTGCTGCAGCCGATGTTCGTGTCGGTGCTGGAGCCGGGGATGCCCTTCACCTTCCCGGACAACAAGATGGGCTTCAAGACCGTGAGCCGCATCGAGGCGGAGGGGACGCGCCAGCC
>CAHJXG010000177.1 GCA_903644035.1 Rhodospirillales bacterium | reverse complement strand
CGGCGTCCGCAACCGCGAGCGGGTGCTCGGGGCGGCGAAGGCGGTGTTCGCCGAGGGCGGCCCGGCCGCCAGCCTGGAGGGGGTGGCGCGCCAGGCCGGCGTCGGCGTCGGGACGCTCTACCGCCACTTCCCGACGCGCCAGGCCCTGTTCGAGGCGGTGTATCGCCGCGAGGTGGAGCAGCTGGTGGAGCTGGCGGGGCAACTCGGGACGGATTTGCCGCCGCTGGAGGCGCTGCGCCGGTGGATGCGCGCCAATGTCGAGTTCGTGGCCACCAAGAAGGGCATGTCCGCCGCCCTCGCCATCGCCGTGCACGCCTCGTCCGACCTCACGACCTCCTCCATGGACCGGCTGAGCCGGGCGCTGGCGCCGCTGCTGCGGCGCGCGGCGGAGGCGAGAGTGATCCGCGACGACATCGGCCCCGAGGACATCCTGCGGACGATCGTGGGCCTGTGCTACACGCACGACAAGCCCGGCTGGCAGGCCAACGTGCTCCGGTTGGTGGACGTGTTCGTGGACGGGATGGGGCGGCGTTAGGCTGTCTGCCTCTTCTGCTGCCAGACGCCCTGATCGCTTGAAGGATCAACGACATGGTATGCCCTCACGGCGAAGCGACCGGGCACACGCCTGTTTGCCACGGAAAGGATGCGCGATGCTGACCATCCACCACCTCGGGCGCTCGCAATCCGAGCGGATCGTCTGGCTCTGCGAGGAGCTGGGCGTCCCGTATAAGCTGACGCTGCACGAGCGAGATCCCGTCACCATCCTGTCACCCCCGGCCCTGAAGGCGCTTCACCCGCTCGGGGCGGCCCCGGTGATCCAGGATGACGGGCTGCTGCTTGCGGAGTCCGCGGCGATCGTCGAGTACATCATCGTCAAGCACGGGGGTGGCCGCCTCCGGCTCGGGCCGGATCATCCGGATTTCGCGTCCTACCTTCACTGGTTCCATTTCGCCAACGGCAATCTCCAGCCGGTTATGGGACGGCTGATGGTGGTGAGACGGGCGGGATTGGCGCCGGACCATCCGGTGCTGATGGCGGCGCAGAGGCGGCTGGACCAGGTGATGGCGCTGATCGAGGCGCGGCTGGACGAGGCGGATCACCTGGCAGGCAGCGAGTTCACGGCGGCGGACATCATGAGCGTGTTCTCGCTGACCACGATGCGGCTGTTCCAGCCGCTGGACCTCCGCCCCTACCCCAGCATCCTGGCCTATCTGCAGCGGATCGGGGCGCGGCCGGCCTATCGCCGGGCGATGGCCAAGGGCGATCCGGACCTGGCGCCCATGCTGACCTGACCATCGGGCCGGCCGCTTCGCAGGATGTGGGCCAGCCCCCTACCACCGTGCCTTGAGGTTTCCCGGTGGGAAGTGCTCGCGCCAATGCCGCGCGATGTCAGCCCGGGTGGCCGTCCAGACACGATCATGCCGTGCCACGTGATCGAGAAAGCGGGCCAGGCCAGCCGTGCGGCCCGGCCGACCGGCGAGGCGGCCATGCAGCCCCACGCTCATCATCCGCGGCCAGCCCTCCACGCCGTCTTGATAGAGGACGTCGAAGGTGTCGCGGAGGTAGGTGAAGAACTGGTCGCCGTCGCCAAAGTTCATCGGCACCGCGAACCGCATGTCGTTCGCCTCGAGCGTGTAGGGCACGAACAGCTCCGGCCGCCCTGCGACCCCGGCCCAGAACGGCAGGTCATCGGCATAGTTGTCGGCGAAATACAGCAGCCCGCCGCGCTCGCTGAGCAGGCGGTAGGTGGTCGGCGAGGACCTGTTGTACCAGCCGAGCGCAGGCGAGCCGCACAGGGCCTCGTGCAGCGCCAGCGTCGCCTCGATCTCCATCCGCTCCCCCGCCTCGTCGGCCGGGGCTGCCACGTTCCAACGCATGCCGTGGGTTGCGATCTCCCACCCGGCCTCGCGCATGGCGGACACGGCTTCCGGGTTGCGGCCCAGGGCCATGGTCACCCCGAAGCAGGTCACGGGCAGGCGCCGCCCGGACAGCAAGCGCCAAAGCCGCCAGAACCCGACGCGGCTGCCGTACTCCCACAGGCTTTCGACCGTCGGGTTGCGAAGGCCGGGCTGGGCGCTGACGATGTGCTCGGTCAGGAAGGTCTCGCTGCCGCCATCCCCGTGCAGCACGCTGTTCTCCCCGCCCTCCTCGTAGTTCACGACGATCTGAAGCGCCAGGATGGCCCCGCCTGGCCACTTCGGGTCAGGCGGGTTGCGGCCATAGCCCACCATGTCGCGCGGGTAGGACGCCGTGGCGGGATCGAATGGATTGGTGGGTGGGTCGGCGCTGTTCGGCATTCCGGACAGGACCACAGCCGGGATCATCCGGCCATCCCTTCGTGAACAGGTTTAAGGGTCCGCTTTCCCGGGCTGGGAACACGAAAGCTGACCGGCCGCTCTCGGCCAATTACAGCGTTTCGAAACCCAGCGCCAAAGAACCAACCGGCGACCTCGGCCCTGACTGCAACCCCGACGTTGCCATGCGGACGCCTCTCCCGCGCAACCCGGCAGCGTTGCCCGAACCGGGGCCAGGTGACACACTCACGCCAGGCCGCACCAAGCGGCAACCGAGGGAACATCGTCCATGCGATCCGTCCAACTGGCGAGCCTGCTGATGGCCATGGTCGTCTGCGCCCCGGGCGCACGCGCCCAGGCGCCGAACTGGGTGACCAGCTGGACCGGTTCCGCCCAGGGACCCTATCCCGTCGGCAACGCCAGTGCGCAGCCGAACCTCAGCTTCGCCTTCCCGAACCCGGCGGCAGGCGCGCGTGACCAGAGCTTCCGGCTGATCGTGCATCCCGGCCTGTGGGGTCGGAGCGCCCGGCTGCGTCTCTCGAATGCTTACGGCACCCAGCCCGTCACCTTCGACCACGTCTTTGCCGGCCAGCAGGCGACCGCCGGCACGCTCGTCAAGGGGAGCAACGCCCCGGTGGCGTTCGGCGGGCAAGCCAGCGTGACGGTGCCGCCGGGCCAGAGCGTCTGGAGCGACGCTGTCAGCCTGCCCTTCATCCATGACCCGGCGGACCCCGCCCTGGCGGGCCGCAAGCTTGCCATCAGCCTCCACGTCGCCGGGCAGAGCGGGCCGATGACCTGGCATGCGAAGGCGCTCACCACCTCCTACGTGACAGCGCCGGGCGCGGGCGATGCGGCAGCGGCCGAGGAGGGTGACGATGCATTCCGATACGCCACCGCGTCCTGGTATTTCCTCGACGCGGTGGACATGGACGCGCCGGCGGGCACGAGGCTCGTGGTCGCATTCGGGGATTCGATCACCGACGGCACCGCCTCCACGCTGAACGGCGATGACCGCTGGCCCGACGTCCTCGCGCGGCGGCTGCGGGCGCAGTACGGCAGCCGCGTGGTGGTGGTGAACCAGGGCATCGGCGGCAACCGCATCATCGGCCCGGCCTCCTACACGCCGGAGAAGCCGTTCGCCGGGGGGCCGGCGGCACAGCAGCGCCTGGACCGGGACATCCTGCAGCTGTCCGGCGTGTCCTCCGTGATCTGGATGGAGGGCACCAACGACTTCGGCAAAGGCGGCGAGGGCGCCACGCCTGAGCAGGTCGGGGCCGGCGTCAAGGACGTCGTGGAGCGGCTGCGCGCCCGCCTGCCCGGCGTGAGGATCATCGGCGCGACGCTCACGCCCAACCTGCACAGCACCAACCCCGAGCACGGGTCCGACGAGGAGAACGCGAAGGTCCTGGCCTACAACGACTTCGTCCGGACGACGAAGCTGTTCGACGCCGTCGTGGACTTCAACAAGGCGACGCTCGACCCCGCCAGCGGCGAGCTGCGGGCGGAGTTCGTGCCGGACAACACGGTCGGCGGCCCCGGCGACAAGCTGCACCCCAACCGTGCCGGCTATCGTGCGATGGCGAACAGCATCGATCTCGGCCTGCTCGCGCCCTGAGGTCATCCCGCGCCGCCGGCCATGACCGGAGGGGGGCGGACATCGTCCGGTCCCGGGAGACGCTGACGCCCGCCGTCATGCGCGGTGGCCAGTTGCTCAGAAACATGCTGGCATCGTCCGGATGGACCCGACACAGCTCCCGCTCGACGCGGACGACATCCTGACCGCGCTCCGCCCCTGGGCGGAATGCGAAAGCCCGACCCATGACGCCGCCGCGGTCAACCGCATGATGGACCTCGCCGGCCGCGACCTCGCCCTGATGGGCGCGCGGGTGGAGCGCATCCCGGGCCGCATGGGCTACAGCGGCTGCGTCCGCGCGACCTTGCCGCACCGCAGCCCCGGCGTCCCCGGGCTGCTGCTGATGGGGCACATGGACACGGTGCACCCGATCGGCACGCTCGCCGCCCTGCCCTGGCGGCGCGACGGCAACCGCTGCTTCGGCCCGGGCCTCTACGACATGAAGGGCGGCAACCTGCTGCTCCTGGAAGCGGTCCGCGCGCTCGGCCGCGCCGGCATCGAGACGCCGCTGCCCCTCACGGTGCTGTTCACCGGCGACGAGGAGGTCGGCTCCCCCTCGACGCGCGACCTGATCGAGGCGGAGGCGGCCCGGCACGCCGCCGTCCTGGTGCCCGAGCCCGGCGGCCCCGGCCACGAGGTCACCACCGGCCGCTACGCCATCGCCCGCTTCGCCATCGAGACCACCGGCCGCCCCAGCCACGCCGGCGTCCGCCTCGCCGAGGGCCGCTCCGCCATCCGCGCCATGGCCCGGCGCATCCTCGAGATCGAGGACATGACCACCGACGACTGCACGTTCAGCGTCGGCGTGATCCGCGGCGGCGAGTGGGTCAACTGCGTCGCCACCACCTGCACCGCCCAGGTGCTGAGCATGGCCAAGCGCCAGGCCGACCTTGACCGTGGCGTCGAGCGCATGCTGGCGCTCGCCGGCATCGTGGACGACGTCCGGTTCACCGTGGCGCAGACCGTGACCCGGCCGGTGTGGGAGCCAAGCGCCCGCACGATGGCGCTTCACGCGCAGGCCCGGGCGATGGCACGGCAGATCGGCATCCCGCTGCCCCATCGCAGCGAGGGCGGCGGCTCCGACGGCAACTTCACGGGCGCTATGGGCATTCCCACCCTCGACGGCCTCGGCGTCCTCGGCGCCGGCGGCCACACGCTGCACGAGCACCTGCTGGTGGACAGCCTGGTTCCCCGGGCACAGCTGCTGGCCGGCCTGCTGGCGACGGTGACGGGCCGCTAACCCACGGCAAACGGGCCACCTCGCAAACCCGGGCGCCGGCCTTGCGTCCGCGTCGGGACTGTCTCATTATGAAGACGGCCTCGCCGTTTCGGGACGCAGTTCAGCGATTGCAGAAGGATCGCCTGATGACACGCCGCCTTTTTGCCGCCGCCCTGGCCGCGCTCATGGCTCCCGTTGCCCAGGCCGCGCCGGCCAGCGAACCCGGCCGCGTGCCGTTCGACGTCAACAGCCCACAGGTCCAGGAGGAGGCGCGGACGCTCGCCCGCAAGCCGCCGCTCGCCCCGGTGCACGGCCGCCGCATCGTCGAGGACCGCAGCGGCCGCAAGCAGGCCGGCAAGGCCTCGTTCTACGCGCCCTCGTTCCAAGGCAAGACGATGGCGAACGGCCGCCGTTTCAACCACGCCGGCCAGGCCGCCGCGAGCAAGACCCTGCCGCTCGGCACCGTCGCCAAGGTGACCAACACCGAGACCGGCAAGACCGCCGTGGTGACGGTCGAGGATCGTGGCCCCTTCGTGGACGGCCGCACCATCGACCTCACCCGGTCCACCGCGCGGCAGATCGGGCTGGACAGCCAGGCCGGCGTCGCCCCGGTCATCGTGGCGCCCGTCGCGGTGCCGCAGCCGGACGGCTCCATGAAGCCCGGCGCCGGCGCGCTGCCCGGCCCTGCGACCGCCTCACCCCCGGGCTGACCGCCTGGCCGATTGACGGGGGACGGGGACGGGTCCGACGCGCCCATCCCTTGCCCAGTCAGAGCTTGCAGGCGCCCCGCGAGGCGCCTGCAGCCATTCAGCTTCCGTTGACGCTCGGCACGCCGGTCTGGAGATGCACCGTCTTGTTCGTGAAGAGTGTTGCGACGGCGGAAGCATAGTTCTTGCCGCTGTCGTCGATGGAGTCGACGTACAGGTTGCGATCCGTGCTGGTCGAGCCGCCCCAGGCATCATTGAGGAACGTGACGGTCACATCGTGCACGCCGTTCCCGAATGCGCCGGAGAGGACGATGTCCTGAGTCTGGCCGTTCGCATGGGACGCCGTCGCTGTCTGCGTCCCGCCCTGCTGCTTCCCGTCCACGCCGACGATGAACTGCGGACTGCCGTTCCAACTGTCTGCGCTGACGTGCAGGACGATGAGGTCGTCGGACGGAAGGGTCTTGGGGCTTGATCCGCTGTCGAACGGCGTTTGATAGTTCGAGAACCGCGACATGTACTGGGAAACCGGCGTGCCGTAGGGATCGGTGGCGTCGTTCTGCCCGCCAGAGGTGATGAACTGCTGGACCGCGCTGGCGCCGCGAAGATGAGCGCCGGCGAGCAGGCCGGAGGCCGTGATGTTCACGCCGTCGATGGTCTGTCCGATATACTTGTCCAGTCCGAGGTCCTGAACCCATCCCCAGACGAAGTTCTGCATCCATTGACGCGCCGCGCTGTCCTGGACAGCCGGGTTGTTCAAAAAATCCTGCTTGCTGTTGATTCCATCCTTACCAGTCCAGTAACCATCTTTCCACTGGTTGGCGTTAGGATTTCCATCATCCTTATAGTAGCCGAGATTGATGAGGGCCCAGCCTTCAAATTGATAGGCACCCAGGTAGTTCAGTCCATTGTCACCCAGCGCCTGATAATTGGGCGTGGCATTTTTATCAAAGATGCCGACTGATTCGCGTACTGCAAGATCATGAAAAAACTGGTCATATGTGTCTGCCATTCCAAAAAATTCTTCCCAGATGTGGATGAGTTTTCCGCATAGCAAACGGTCTTGGCACCGAACAGCGGCGATTGCTGGGCCATCGCACATTCCAAATTCAGGGCGAGAGACACCCGCGAATGAGGGATTGTTGTCCCAAAAAGTGGTCATTGCCCATGTCAGGGGATCATGGAGCCGTTCAGAGGCGGCGCGCTGGCCGCGTCACGCCATGCGTCCGGAGTCCTCAGCGGATGGCAGCCAGCATACCTCGCGTCGCCCAAACAGCCGGTAGCGATTGCGTGCGACCCACCGGTAAAGCGGGTCGCGGATCGAACGCGGCACCAGGCGCAGCGCCGTCGCCGCGGCTGCCCAGGGCTGCCCCAGCCCGGCGTAGATGGCGAGCACGGCGTCACTGTCGCGCAGCGCCTGCTCCCCCGTCACGACGATGATCGTGTCGGGATCGCCGGCATCGATCCGGTGCCGGCAGCAAAGGGCGCGGCCGGCCTCGCCCTGGACCGAAGCGAGGAGGAAGCGGCGGCGGTGATCATGGCGGAGCACGAACCGGGCGTTGGCCGAGCACAGGACGCAGAGGGCGTCGAACAGGATGATGGAACGCGGGCCGTCGGTCATGGCGGCAGGCGGCGTTGACATGCGTCGTTCGCCAAGGCCCGAAATGGACCGTGGCCCCTCCATTGCGCATGGCGTGCCAGTCGCCTGAAACCTACGCAGGGACTGGTTTTGCTGGGCTTTGGTCGGCCCCCGATGTCAACGTCGTGAGCAGAGGCGCATGGGGCGCCGTCAACGGCGGATACAGGAACGGGAGCCGGCGCAGGCCCTACACCGCCGCGTTCGCCCCCGGCGTGATCCAGGACGGCGACATGCGCAGGTCCAGGATGTTCCGGCTCACGTCCCGGATGTCGCGCAACCCGCACAGGGCCAGCGTGGTGTCCAGCTCCCGGCGGATGATGTCGAGGCTGAGCGTCACCCCCCGCTCGCCCAAGGCCCCTAGCCCGTACAGGAACGCCCGGCCGATGAACACGCCGCGCGCGCCCAGCGCCAGCGCCTTCAACACGTCCTGGCCGGAGCGGACGCCGCCGTCCATCAGCACCTCGACCCGGCTGCCGACCGCGTCCACGATCTCCGGCAGGGCCGAGATGCTGGAGCGGGCGCCGTCCAGCTGGCGGCCGCCGTGGTTGGACACGATCAGCGTGTCCACCCCCGCCCGCTCCGCCTTCACCGCGTCCTCCGGGTCCAGGATGCCCTTCAGGATCAGCTTGCCGCCCCAGCGGTCCTGGATGCGCCGCACGTCGTCCCAATCGAGCTTCGGGTCGAACTGGTTGGCCGTCCACGAGGACAGCGAGCTCATGTCGGCCACGCCCTCCACGTGCCCGTGGATGTTGCCGAAGTGCCGGCGCTTCGTGTTCAGCATCCCCCAGCACCAGCGCGGCTTGGTTGCGAGGTTGAGGAGGTTCGAAAGCGTCGGCTTGGGCGGGGTGCTCAGCCCGTTCTTGATGTCCTTGTTCCGCTGTCCCAGGATCTGCAGGTCGAGCGTCAGCACCAGGGCCGAGCACCCGGCCGCCTTGGCCCGGTCGATCAGCTTGTTCGCGAACACCCGGTCGCGCATGACATAGAGCTGGAACCAGAACGGCGACTGGATGTCCGCCGCCACGTCCTCGATGGAGCAGATGCTCATGGTGGACAGGGTGAATGGCACGCCCGCCTGCTTGGCCGCCCGCGCCGCCAGGATCTCGCCGTCCGCGTGCTGCATCCCCGTCAGCCCCGTGGGCGCGAGCGCGAGCGGCATGGCCACCGGCTGCCCGGCCATCGTGCTGGCAAGGGTGCGGTCCGTCATGTCCACCGCCACGCGCTGCCGCAGCTTGATGGACGCGAAGTCATCCGTATTGGACCGGTATGTCCCTTCCGTCCAGGATCCGGAGTCAGCGTAGTCGTAGAACATCCGCGGCACCCGCCGCTCGGCCAGCCGGCGCAGGTCCTCGACGTTGGTGATGGTGCTGGCCATGGCGGTCTCGACCCGGTCGTTCCCCTCGTCTTAGCCGCTGCACGGCGCCCCGTCCATGGCAGGCC
>CAHJXG010000176.1 GCA_903644035.1 Rhodospirillales bacterium | reverse complement strand
GACAGCCGGCTGCGCCGCCGGCTGCCGCGCATGGCGCTGGCGGCGCTGGCGATGGCGACGGCGCTGTGGGCTGCGGACCGCACGGTGTTCGCGGAGCTGGGCTCGACCGCCGGGCTGCGCTGGCTGGCGCTGGCGGCGCTCGTCGGCTTCGGGTTAGCGGCCTATGCCGTGGCCGGACAGGTTCTGGGCGCCTTCGACGCGCGGCAACTGCTGAGCGTGCTCCGGCGGCGTGGGGGCAGGCAGTGAGGCTGCGCGCCAGAATGGCCTGGCTTTTTTGTTCTCTATACGTAATATTTTGGGAGAACCTCAAGGGAGTTCCCCATGCATCTCCGTCCTCTGCTCTGCGGCCTGGCATTTTGCGGCCTGGCGCTTCCGGCCGCCGCGGCCGACCAGGATTTTAAGCTCGTCAACAAGACCGGCTACCAGATCGACAGCGTTTATGTCGGCCCGCACAGCTCCAGCCAATGGGGCCGGGACATCATGGGCCAGGACGCGCTCTCCGATGGCGAAGGGGTGAACATCACCTTTCCCAACCGAACCAGCGCCTGCAGCTACGACATCAAGGTCGCCTACAACGACGGCGACGAGGCGACCTGGGACAGCGTGAACCTCTGCAAGGTTTCCAAGGTGACGCTGTACTGGCGCAACGGCGCCACGCGTGCCGTGACCGAGTAAGCCGGCTCCTGCCCTGCCCGGCCCTGATCGAGCTTGACCGATCCGGGCCGGGCGGGGACAACGCCGGCCATGCAGCGCATCCTCTCCGGCATCCAGCCGTCCGGCGTTCCGACCCTTGGCAACTACCTCGGCGCGATCCGCAACTGGGTCGCGCTGCAGCGTGACCACGAGTGCCTGTTCTGCGTCGTGGACCTGCACGCGATCACCGTCTGGCAGGACCCGGCCACGCTGCGGTCCGCGACGCGCGAGCTGGCGGCGTCGTTCATCGCCTGCGGCATCGACCCGAAGGCGCAGGTGCTGTTCCACCAGTCGGCGGTCCCGGCCCACGTGCGGCTTGGCTGGATCTTCAACTGCGTCGCCCGGCTCGGCTGGCTGAACCGCATGACGCAGTTCAAGGACAAGGCCGGCAAGGACCGGGAGCAGGTGTCGGCGGGGCTGTACGTCTATCCCAACCTGATGGCGGCCGACATCCACGCCTACCACGCAACCCGCGTGCCCGTGGGCGACGACCAGCGGCAGCATCTGGAGCTGGCGAACGACATCGGGCAGAAGTTCAACCACGATTTCGGGGTGGAGTTCTTCCCGGTGATCGAGCCGCTGATCCTCGGTCCTGCCGCCCGGGTCATGAGCCTGCGCGACGGCACCCGGAAGATGTCGAAATCCGACCCGTCCGATCAGAGCCGCATCAACCTGACCGACGACGCCGACACGATTGCGCTGAAGATCCGCCGTGCCCGCACCGATCCGGACGCCCTGCCGCACGAGCCTCAGGGGCTAGAAGGCCGGGCGGAGGCGCGCAACCTGGTCGGCATCATGGCGGCGCTACTGGACCAGGACGTGGCAGCCGTGCTGCGGGAGCAGGGCGGCAAAGGATTCGGCGCGTTCAAGGAGGAGTTGGCGGCCCTGCTCGTCGAGAAGCTCGGACCGATTGCAGCCGAAACCCGGCGCCTGCTGGCCGATCCCGGCACTCTGGACGCCATCCTGCGGGACGGCGCCGCCCGCGCCGCCGCGATTGCCGATCCCATCGTGGCGGAGGCGGAGCGGTTGGTGGGGTTTTTAAAGGTCTAACGTGACCTGATGGCTGGGGCGGCGCGGCGACGCGCCGTCCGGTCCCGAACGCCGGGACCGGAGGCGCGTCTCACCTCTAGCGGCGGCGATACACCACCCGCGGCGCGGGCTTCGTCGCCATCGCAATCAGGAAGCCGATCCCAGCCGCGACCAGGATGGCCGTGATCGGCCGCTGATCGACCTGCTCGGCCAGGTAGTCGCCGGCCTCCTCAAGCTGGTCCAGCACCTGCGAGCCGTAGTCGCTCGCCTGGTCGCCGGCCTGGCCGGCGAAGCTGCGCACGCTGTCCTTCGCCTGCCCATACGCCCGCTGCGCGCTGCCGGAGAGCCGGTCCACCGCGCCGTCGGCCTGCATCTTGCGGTCCCCGGTCAGGTCGCCGACCGCCCCCTCGAGCTTCCCGCCGACCTTGCGGGCCGCACCTTCAAAACGGTTCTCGTCCATCGGCTGTCTCCTTCGGTGTTGTCGATGCAGCATGAAACCCTTTTGGCGCGATGCGGTTCCATGGCGGGCGCGGCGCACGATATGATCAGATGCCTTGAGCCACGCGTCTCGCGTGGCATAGTCAGTCCATCAGCGCGGAGCGCCGGATATGTACACGCAAGCCCTGAACGCTGCCGGGCCGTCCTCCCGCCAGACCCGGCCCGATGAGGATGCGGAGCGCCTGGCCCGCTTCCAGGCCCGCATCGATGCGGAGGACCGGATCGAGCCGAACGACTGGATGCCGGAGGCCTACCGCCGCACCCTGATCCGCCAGATCAGCCAGCACGCGCACAGCGAGATCGTGGGGCAGCTGCCGGAGGGCCGCTGGCTGACCCGCGCGCCCAGCCTGCGGCGCAAGGCGGCGCTGCTGGCCAAGGTGCAGGACGAGTGCGGGCACGGCCTGTACCTGTATGCCGCCGCCGAGACCCTCGGCGTGTCGCGCGAGGAGCTGACGGAGCAGCTGCTGTCCGGCCGGGCCAAGTACAGCAGCATCTTCAACTATCCGGCGCTGACCTGGGCCGACATCGGCGCCATCGGCTGGCTGGTGGACGGCGCCGCCATCATGAACCAGATCCCGCTCTGCCGGTGCTCCTACGGCCCCTATGCCCGCGCCATGGTGCGGGTGTGCAAGGAGGAGAGCTTCCACCAGCGCCAGGGCTACGAGATCATGCTGACCCTGTGCCGGGGCACGCCGGAACAGAAGGCGATGGCGCAGGACGCGCTGAACCGCTGGTGGTGGCCGGCAATGATGATGTTCGGCCCGCCCGACGGCCAGAGCCAGCATTCCGACAGCAGCATGGCCTGGAAGATCAAGCGCTTCACCAACGACGAGCTGCGCCAGCGCTTCGTGGACGCCATGGTGCCGCAGGCGCAAGTGCTGGGCATCGAGGTGCCCGACCCCGACCTCCTTTGGGATGAGGCGACGCGGCATTTCAGCTTCGGCCCCATCGACTGGGAGGAGTTCCGCCAGGTGCTGGCGGGCAACGGGCCGTGCAACCGGGAGCGCCTGGCCGACCGCAACCAGGCCCATGCCGAGGGCGCCTGGGTGCGGGAGGCAGCGCTCGCCCATGCCGCCAAGCGCCAGGCCCGGGCACTTGCCGCATGACCGAGCAGAACACGCCGCTCTGGGAGGTGTTCGTGCGCAGCCGCAACGGCCTGGCGCACAAGCACGCCGGCAGCGTGCACGCCGCCGACGCCGAGATGGCGCTGCAGGCGGCGCGCGACGTCTATACGCGGCGCGGCGAGGGCCTGTCGCTCTGGGTGGTGCCCAGCAACGCCATCATCGCCAGCGACCCGGCCGACAAGGGGATGATGTTCGAGCCGACCGCCAGCAAGATCTATCGGCACCCGACCTTCTACGACGTGCCCGACGACGTGGGCCACATGTGACGGCCCGCGCCCGATGACCACGACCGACATCCGCGTGACTGAGACGCCGCTGGTGCTGTTCACGCTACGCCGGGCGGACGATGCGCTGATCCTGGGACACCGCCTGTCGGAATGGTGCGGGCGCGCTCCAACGCCGGAGGAGGACGTGGCGCTCGCCAACATGGGCCTCGACCTGCTGGGCCAGGCGCGCAGCCTGTATGCCCACGCGGCCGAAGCCGAAGGCGCCGGGCACGACGAGGACGACCTGGCCTACCTGCGGGACGCGCCGCAGTTCCGCAACCTGCTGCTGCTGGAGCAGCCGAACGGCGACTTCGCCGTGACCATCGTCCGGCAATTCCTCTATGCGGCCTACGTCGATCCCTGGTGGCGCGCCATGATGGCGTCGCGCGACCCGACGCTGGCCGCCATCGCCGCCAAGGCGGAGAAGGAGACGGCCTACCACCTGCGCCACGCGGCGGAGTGGGTGATCCGGCTGGGCGACGGCACCGCCGAGAGCCACCGCCGGGCGCAATCGGCGCTCGACCAGCTTTGGCCCTATGTCGGCGAGATGTTCGAACCCGGCGACGAGGCGGAGCTGATCGCCAGCGGCATCGCCGCCGATCCGGCCGCGCTGCGCCCCGGCTTCGACGCGGCGGTCGCGGACGTGCTGGAGCAGGCCA